>JASFEP010000346.1:0-4953 GCA_050124775.1 Candidatus Aminicenantota bacterium | reverse complement strand
CTCCCCTTCAAGGCTGCCATCAAGCCCCAGGAAAATCACAAGACCGAAGGGGCTGCTTTCGCCCGCGCCGCTGTAATATTCCTCGATCGTCTCGTTCAGATAGCGGCCCTCCAGCATTTCGAAAATCGTTGTGTATCCATCCGCCGCCGATACGATGCGGTCAGCTCTGTGCTCGCTTCCGTCTTTGAGACGCACCCCGACAGCCCGGTCATTCTCCACAAGGATCTTATCCACCCGCGAGTTATAATTCACGACGCCGCCCAGGGCCTTGAAACGCTTTTCGATCCGTCGACTGAAGGCTAGCGAACCTCCGACAGGCCACCCCAGATCCCCATTTTCGAAGCCGGACATGAAAAGGAGGAGAGGAAGCACGGGCATTTCATTTCCTGGGATATCATACATGACATGCAGGAACGCCCTGCGCAAGAAAGGGTTCTGCAAACGTTGGCCGAACTCTCCCAATTTGATCCTGGACCAGCGTTTGACCGCAGGCAGTCGCACAAAGAGCTTCGCCGTCCTCGAGAACCCTCCCACCTGAAGGGCAAAAATATCGGCGCCGATAAACTTCCTTGCGGCCTTTATCAAATCATCGATCGGACGAACATCCTCAGGAGCGACAGCCCTGAGATGTGACTTTAATCTTTCCAGATCAGTGAACCAGTCGAGACTTTCTCCGGATGGCCCTTCCACGCGGACGAACACATCCTGGTCGATGATCTTTGTATCCTCGAGCGCACCGAGCTCGTCCCAGACCTGATGCAGATCGCCATCCGGGGCTGTTCCGCTCAGGTTGTGGATGCAATAGTCGAAGGTGTATCCCTTACGCGTCCAGGATGTGCACATGCCGCCCGGCTGGGTATGCATCTCGTAGATCTCGACATCATAACCGTTCAGCCGCGCATAACAGCCCGTGGCCAATCCTGCTATCCCAGCACCGATGATGATCAGTTCGTTGCCTGCCATGCGTTCCTCCAGGCGAACACATTATCACACCCAAAAGAGCCCGGTCAATATAACTCGAACCGATTATCGCAGCTAAAGTAATAGAACCTGCAAAGACATAGGACGGTGATAGTGATGCTTTTATTTGAGCTGTGGAGGCGTTTCCTCTAACGTCCTTGCAAAATCGATGCAATTCATATAATCTTTTATACTCTTTACCACAGTTACCATGATGGTTCGGACCCGCATTCAAACATTTATTTATAAATACAATTTTGTTTGATTCTCTAAAACAGGAAGGAGTTTATGGATGTTACCTGGCGCAAAAAACTATCCACACATATTCAGCCCGATCAAGATCGGAAAACTCTGGGCCAAAAACCGCATCAAGTATGCCTCTACGGAGACGAACTACAATTACAGCGATGGTTTTGTGTCCGAGAAAGAGCTGGCCTACATCGAAGCTCATGCCCGGGGTGGATCAGGGATCGTGACCACACAAGGTGCTTACACAGATCCACGCGGTGAGGGACAGGGATATGTCGGCATGATGGGGATCTGGGATGACAAGTTTATCCCCGGTTTGAAGAAGATGGCGGACATCATCCATCAGGGAGATGCACTGGCCTGTCTTCAGTTGATGCACTGCGGTCGGGTGGGGGGGATCAACTTGGATTACACGGTGGGTCCATCTGTGATCCAGCAGAGGCTGCGGCGGTTCCGCCCTCCACGAAAAATGAGCATTCCTGAGGTCGAAGAATGTATCCAGGAACACATCGACGGAGCGAAGAGAGCTGTCGAGGCCGGGTATGACATCATCGAGGTCTCCGGTATCGTCGGATATCTGATCTCCAACTTTATATCTCCTTATACCAACTGGCGGAGCGATGAGTACGGTGGAGACATCCACGGCCGCTGCACTTTTATGAGAAAAATAATCGAAGGAATTCGCAAAGAGATCGGCCCCGATATCGCCCTCGGGATTCGCCTGTGCGGATGGGAGATGCTGGACGACCGCGGCGGAAACACCGAGGAGGAGAGCATGGAGTCGCTCAAGATCGCCGAAGCCGCAGGCTGCGATTACCTAAGCGTAACCGTCGGCTGGCAGGAATCGCTCGGTTCCGTGATCTCCAGGGATATCCCCATGGGCAAATGGCTCTACGTGGCAGAACGCACAAAAAAAGCACTGAATATCCCGATCAGCATGGCCTACCGCCTGTTCGTACCCGAGATTCCCGAACAAGCGATCGCCGAAGGCAAGCTGGACATTTGGGAGATGTGCCGTCCCCAGATCGCAGACCCTGCCCTCCCCAACAAGATCATGTGGGATAAGCAGGAGGATATCATTCCCTGTATCGCGTGCCAGGTTTGTCTGGCCCGTCTTTTCCGGGATGCGCCTGTAACCTGCACAGTGCGGCCTTCTTGTAGTCACGAAGGTGAGCGTGAATGGGGATACTATGGATTTCCCAAAGCCGAAGTCAGACGAAAGATTGTCGTTGCAGGAGCGGGCATCGCCGGCCTTCAGGCCGCACGAATTGCCGCAGAAAAGGGACACGATGTCACGGTCTATGAGAGAACGGAAAACATCGGCGGACAGTGGTATTACGCTTCGCGAAATCCCTGGGGCGAGGATTCCGACAGGTACTGGGACGATGAGGAGTTCATGCGGTGGGTCAATCACATGAAGGCTCAGTGCGACAGGTTCGGGACGAAGTTCGTTCTCAACACCCCTGTCACAAAGGACCTCCTGGAAGCGGAAAAGCCGGACTCGCTTGTCATAGCTACAGGGGCCGCACCGGAAGTTCCCGACATTCCCGGCGTGGATAAGCCGCACGTGGTGAGCATGTTCGATGTGTTTACGGGTAAAGCGAAATTGGGAAAGAACATCGTCGTTTTGGGCGGTTCAGGAGCGGCTATATCGCTCACGCTCTTCGTGATCGACACAATGGAAAAAGACGGCGTCGATAACCCCAACATCGCTATGATCGATCCGGCCCCCCGTTTCGGTCAGGATGTGAATCCATCCTACATCTGGCGGTACAGGCTGAGGCTGAAAAAGGCGAATGTGGGGCAGTTGACATATGGGCAGGTCAAAGAAATCAAGGCAAACAGTATTGTTGCCGACTGGATGGTCTATGACAGGAAGACGAAAGAAAAAACACCCTTCAAGGATCAAACCGTCCCTGCAGATACAGTGATTTTGGCGCGGCTCGTCCCTAATACGGAACTCGGCTACGGCGCTTATAAAGGAGACGTTGCCATGATCGGCGACTGTGTTCTTGTCCGGCGCGGCATCGATGCCATCCAGGATGGCTACCGTCTGGGAATGAGATTCTAGAGAAGGAGAAAGCCATGATACACAATAAATTAGCCAGTGCGAAACCCCAAGTGCCCGGGACGAAGATGAGCGTCTATCCCCATTCTTGGAGCAGTCATATGGCCCTCTATCCGTGGATCGATGCCTACCGGTGCACGGGATGCGGAGCCTGTGCGCGGGCGTGTCCTCCGGATATCATCGGCATGCATAAGGGGAAGGCCGTCATTATTCTTGACCTGTGTTTGCAGTGTGGAGAGTGCTTCGAAGCCTGTCCTGTGGAAGGGGCGATCATCTTCAAACTCCCGCCGGGAGCCCCCCAAACCGGAAACACACCTTTTCTATCAAAGGTATAAAAATGAATTTTTTATGGGTTTATGATGGATCGATTTGACTGACTGAAAATAAAAAAGGAGGAAACGAAGTGCCGGAAAAAGTCAATGCCAATTATGTGGACCACATCTGCATCGCGGTAAACGATGTGAAAAAAGCGGAAAAGGACTATATCGATGCCTTCGGCTGGGAGGTCGCCTACCGCTATGTGGACGAGCCGGAGAAGATTCGCGTGACCGGGTTTATGGTGGGACCCACAGCCATCGAGGTCATGGAGGATCTGGATGGGACGGGGGAGGTGGCCAAATTCATAAGCCGGCGCGGTGAGGGCGTCATGCTGATCAGCTATAACGTGGACAACTGCGAGGAGTCGTTGGAGAAACTCAAAAAAAACAACGTCAAGCTCATCGATCAAAAGCCCCGGTTCTTTGCCGAATACAAAAGGAATTTTGCCTTCATCCATCCGGTGCCCATGCACGGGATCCTCACAGAGATCATCGACGGAAAATACGAAAAATGATCCTTAAGTATATACAGGAAAAATGACCTCTACAGGAAAGAGAATCCGGGTCGTGATCGCCAAGCCCGGCCTCGACGGGCATGACACAGGAGCCAAGGTCGTGGCCCATGCGCTCAAAGACGCGGGCATGGAGGTGATCTACACGGGGCTTCACCGCTCCATCGAGGATATCGTCAAAACGGCTCTGGAGGAGGATGCCGATGTCATTGGCATGTCCATCTACTCGGGAGCCCATCTCCCCTTGAGTCAGAAATTGATGGAACAGCTCAAAAACAAAGGGCTTACGGATAAGCTCGTTCTGATCGGAGGAAACATTCCTCGGAGAGACATTCGAACCTTGATGGATTATGGCGTATCCAGTGTTTTCCCCACTGGCACAAAGCTGGAAGCGATCGTTAATTTTATAAGGGAGAACGTCAAGGAGTGATTATGGGAGTAAGATCGTGACGGATAAAAAGAAGGCAGACGATCTGGCTGATGTTATTCTTGAATCCGGTATCAAAGTGAAGCCTGTCTACGGACCCGAAGACCTCAGAGACATCGATTTCGATGCGGAGATCGGCCAGCCGGGCCAGTTCCCCTTCACCCGAGGGATCCATCCCTATATGTACCGCAAACGGCCCTGGACCATGCGCCAGTACTCGGGATTCGGAACCGCTAAAGAAACGAACGAGCGGTTCAAGTGGCTCCTGGACCATGGACAGACAGCCCTCAATGTGGCCTTCGACCTCCCGACCCAATTGGGCCTGGATTCCGATGATCCCATGGCAGAAGAAGAGGTGGGCCGGGTCGGCATGGCGATCGATACACTCGAAGACCTGGAAGAAGCCTTTGCCGGCATCCC
>JASFEP010000345.1:0-4961 GCA_050124775.1 Candidatus Aminicenantota bacterium | reverse complement strand
GTTTTGTTTCGGGAGAATCTGTGCATGTATGAGGAGCAAATGCAGGAACTCCGGTCGGCGCTGGAGCTCCCTTAGCCCGGTAGATGATGGTGCCGTCCCAACTATTGTTACTCTCGTCGGATTCGGCGATTTTGTTATTCATCCCCATCTTCATCTGTGCTAGACGGGGGTCGGCATGCCCATCCACAAACACCCTCACAGCATATTTACCCGGCGAGCGGGTCAGGAAAGAACTGCTCTCGACGACCACACATCTTTGGGGGGACAGATACTCAATACTCATCATGGCCACATGCATACTCCCCACAGCGACGGTCACACTAAAATCGGAAGCAGGAGCCTGGCCTCTGTTTCTGATAGTGATTTTGAATTTGGTGTTTTTATAATCCACTAAATCTTGGGGAAACTGGGGCGACCAGGTCACATGCTCAATTACAAGGTCGGGAAGTCCTGTCTGGTACGGATTTGTCAACGGAACGCCAGTGACTGTCCCTGAACAAAAGCAGAGAAACAAAAAGAGGATAATCATTCGATTCGACAGGAGCTTTCTCAAAGATGTATACACACCCTTTTGTTTCATCGCTGACTCCCTTCCAAAAAGCTGATGAAATGCACTGCGAAGGAGTATATCATCCAAAGAAAGAATAAAACAAGAGTATCTTTACTAAAGCAATGTTATTTTATCTGTTAAGAAATACTCAGGGCCGATCAGCTGCCTTGACCAGGATTATTGTTGACATCAATGGCCAGGTTTTATTGAATTATTATCAGTGAATAAGCTTCCTTGAAGAAGAAAAATAGTGGAAACGGCTAAAATAAATATCCTTGATTAAATAAATATTTAATGGTTATGATAAGCAGTAAGCTGAAGGAATCGAATAAGCGACTGAGTCCAAAACTATCTGCCGATGCATGATTTCGACAGGAAAAATCAGCATCCAAAAACATCTTAAATTCCGGGTGCCCGGCATCATCCGGAGCGGGCATCTGTTTTTGAACGGAGGGCGAAACATGGTTACGGAAGCGTTGGCCAAGCCAAGCCTTCAAAAGGGATGGGAGATATTCACCTCAAGGCCTCTATCCCTAATTTTTACCCTCATTTTTGCGGTAGTGATCTGTGTCATTAGTTTTTTTCTTTTGACTTTTCCGGTGATCGCCGGTTACGGATATGCGATAAGACAGAGCCGAAGAGAGGAATATTTTATCGACCTTAACGCTATTTTGAGAACAATCAGCCACCTCTTTCAGGGTATTAAAAGATATTTTGGTCAGAGTTATGTATTCGGCTTCCTGGGAATTCTGCCGACTGTTATCCTCTTTTTTATTCCAATAATCCCGATAATGATATCTACAAATCAGGAAGCCTTTATCATGAGCCTCGTGCTCGAGATCCTCTGGATTCCGACATTTTTCCTAGCAGGGGCTTTTATGTTTTATGGTTACCCTCACCTAGTCGCTACTAATAGGGGTAAAGACTCCATCAGGTACGCCTTCAGTATGGGAAAATCGAAGCCGCTGGCAACCATGGGAAAAGGATTCCTTCTCATTTTTCCGTTTCCAGGATGGATCATTCATTTTTTCATGATCTTCTCATATCCCATACTCGCTTCTTGGGCTATCGCCTCCACGGATGATCCTGTCGGGACTCATGAAGATACACTCGTTCGAGGACAGGTCACTTTCGCAAAGCTCTTCCTGACGCTTCTTCTTGCGGGTGCGATGTTTTGTATTATTTATTTCTTTGCCTGGTGGTGGGGCAGTGTCGGTTTTTTTATCGGATTGGGCATTTCTTTGTTTTTGGCCATCATATTCGCCAGTCGAATCTCCCGATAAAAATTCAATATAGATTCAACACCATCATGAGGAGATATCATGCCAAAATCGAACAAACCACCTAAAGCCAGCACAGTCAAAACGATAGGAAGAGAAGCGTCTCAAAAAGCCCTGGGCACACTCTTAATCATCTTGGGAATCATAGCTCTCTTGGCAAGCTTGATCGGAGTGGAAAAATTCGGACCCATCGGCGTTTTTGTCGGCCTGATACTTTTTCTGATCCTCGCGGGGACGGGTGAGTATAAACGACGCAAAGCCCGTCATGTCGCCTGGACTATGGAAGCCATCGAGAGAGAGCGGACATTGGACGGCAACCAAATCAAATGTCCCCGCTGCGGGCAATGGAATGCCAAAGAAGACAATTACTGCTCAAACTGTTCCTTGCCTCTCAAAGTAAAATGCACAAAATGTGGGAATCTGGTTAACAGAGGGACAAAATTTTGCTCATCATGCGGAAGTCCTTTAGAACCGACCGCAGAGTACGATACGCATTAAGTCAATGGGTTTTGATCCTAAAGATAGCATTTAAAGGAGACGTCAAATGGGTGGCTGTAAAAGGAAAGTTCATAGGACTTTTCGCTTTCTTATCCTGTTGGCAATAATATTGCTGCCGTATCAGACCGGCTTTTACAAACTGACAGATCTGGAGTATTGGAAGGCCGACTCATCCGTTTGGAAAGAATTGGAATCGTTTGAACCTTATAAACAGGGGCCGCTGGCTTTAGGATTGAAATCAGGATTGATTCGCAAAAGCATTCCCTACGGCCAGATGCACTACATGCTTCTTCCGATCTATTGTTTTAGTGCAGGAGGCCCAAGCCGAAAAATCAATAAATGGGAAAAATCCCTTTTGGACAGTCCTCTTTATCGGGGGCCCAAAGATATGGTCCGCTATCGGGAAGACTATATCGAGGAGCTCACCCGAATAAAAAACAGTTTTTCCAAGGAATTTGGTGAGGAGACGCATTTTTATACCCTGAATAAAACTCTGCTCATTACAGAGTTTATCTTGATCTTCATCCTGTATGGAGTTGCCCTTTTATTCTGTCTTATTTTTGGGCGTAATTAATCAAGAAGGAGGAAAATTTGAAAAAACTGTTTATGGTTTTTCCACTGGTATTTTTATTCTGTTTTGCTTTTTCCTGTCAACAGACTGAAGAGGCGGCTGAGGAACCCGTGGTGGATGTGGAGGCAGATGTCCAAGCCATCAAAAGCGTAATAGACGAAGCGGGAAGAGCATGGAACGAAGGAGACTATGAGGGTTTTATGGCAATCATCGATGAAGACGCGATGTTTTTGCCACCCAATGCTCCCCCAATCGGCGGCATGGAAACGATCAGGCCAGTATACAAAACGGAATTCGATTCATTTGACTTCGACGTGACGATCACGACAGAAGAGGTTCATGTGTGCGGCGACTTGGCATTTTCTCTCGATATCTGGAAAGGCTCTATGATTCCAAAAGACGGCAGCGAACCGATACCATTCGAGAACAAAAATCTCGTTATATACAAAAAGCAGGACGACGGCTCCTGGAAAACTTTTCGTGCCATGTTCAGCAGTAATACACAACCTGAAAGTGAATAACTGCACTAATCGAGGAAAAAAAAGCTCAGAGAGATAAGGAATCAACCTTTTCGCCAGGCTCCCTGCCCCTGCCTGAGTCTATCACATGTTCGACCGTGTATTTCCCCCAAGAAAAGGTGATTGAAACCGCAATGAGATTGGCTGTTACGATTCCTATCCACACACCGTTTAAGCCCAATCCGAATGTGATTCCCAGAAGATAGCTGATAGGCACCTGGAGGATAATCGTTCTCAGAATGGTCACGATCAGTGACCGCGTCCCCTTCCCTATACCCCGGAACATGGCAGAAGTGAGCATGCCCAGAGGGACCGTCGGGTACAATATGGCTACGATCCTCAAAAATAAGGTCAATTCCGCCTGGATGCGGGAAGATCCTTCGGAATAGCTGAAAATATAGCTTATGGGCCCGGCAAAAATCGCCACCAGAATTCCTACAGACAGTTCAATGAGAATCCCGATCTTGACTGCATACAGATAAGCGGTCCGTAGTTTCTCTTTGTTTTTTGCCCCAAAGGCCGCTCCAGTTACAGCCACTACTCCGGTTGCCATTCCCAAAAGAGGGATGGTCCCCAGCATGACGATGCGCCATCCGCTGGTGAATACAGCTACCCCATCCGTTCCCCCTGCTTGAATCACCACGATATTGAGCATGATCATGGCTGCGGACATGGAAAGCTGAGCCAGGGAAGAGGGAAATCCGACAGAAAGGATCTCTCTCAGTATGCCCATATCGGGTTTAAAACCCGTAAATTTGATACGAAGGTAAATCTTTTTTTGAATAAAAAGCCAGTAACTGAATAGACCAGCGGATATGGCAATTGAGATCAGAGTGGCCCAGGCAGCTCCCAACACTCCTAATTTAAATCCATAGATGAACAAAGGGTCGAGCACGATGTTCAGACATGACCCGACAGCCAATCCATACATCGCCTGTTTGGCCGCTCCTTCACCCCTGAGGATCGCACCGGCGATATGGGAAAAAACGAGTATGGGAGCGCCGGCAAAAAGTATCCGGGCATAATCGGCGGCCATGCGCCCCACTTCCCCATTTCCCGACAAAGAACGGAAGAGACTTCCTGTGAAGGGAAGAGCGGCGATACTGATTACAATCGCAACACCTATTGCAAAAAGGATAGTGTGAGCAGCCGTGTTTTCAGCGACTTTTTTATTCCCTTCCCCGATTCTGCGGGAAATCGCTGAACTCCCCCCTACGCCGATGCCTGCTCCGAGTGCGATAATGATGATAAAAAAAGGAAAAAACAGGCCTACGGCAGCGAGTTGGTCGGCTCCCAATCCTGCCACCCAGATGCCATCTGCGATGTTGTACAGAGCCTGGAGCAGCATCGCCAGCATCATGGGGGCAGAAAGCTTTAAGATCGCCTTTTTGGGATCTCCCAAAAGGATTTTGACTCCTTTGGTCATATATTTATCGCTGTCCATGATAGCTTTTTCTTTACACCAAATTTCGTGCGGAAAAACTGGGATATTTCATAAGTGAATCACTATACATAAGTCAGAGGTAAATAAAAAGGGAATGAAT
>JASFEP010000344.1:0-4976 GCA_050124775.1 Candidatus Aminicenantota bacterium | reverse complement strand
CGACTCTGTAGATCTCGGCCGTGGGTTGGTTCATCTGCGTCGACCAGGATTTGCCCCCATTAAAACTCACGTTGGCGCCCCCGTCATTGCTCTGGATCATGATGTCGGGATACTCGGGATTGATCCAGAGGCAGTGGTTGTCGCCGTGGGGCGTGCGGATCCTCTCGAAATCTTCTCCATCGTTTAGAGACCTGTAGAATCCCGTATTCAGGACATAAACCGTGTGCTCGTTCGTTGGATGGGCAAAGATCCGGGAATAATACCAGGCACGCTGACGAAAGCGGTGATCGCGGTTGATACGCTTCCATGTTTTTCCCGCATCCTCAGAGAGATAAATTCCCCCCTTTTTTTCGTCCACCGATTCCTGGATCACCCAGACACGTTCGGAATTGACAGGCGAAACGGCGATGCCGACACGGCCCACGACTCCATCCGGAAGTCCCCCTTCGAGTCGTTTCCATGTGGCTCCGGCGTCGGTCGTTTTCCACACACCGCCCTTATCTCCGCCGTCGACGAGTGTCCAGGGCTTTCTCTCGGCCTGCCAGAACCCCGCATAGAGGATGCGAGGATTGCTGGGATCCATGACGAGGTCGATGCAACCGGTCTTGTCGTCCACGAACAGGATATTCTCCCAGGATTTCCCCCCATCCGTGGTTCGATAGACTCCTCTCTCCGGATTCGATCCGAAAATGTTTCCGAGGATAGCCGCATACATAAGATCGGGATTCTGAGGATGGATCTGGAGTTTACCGATCTGCCCCCAGTTTTCCAATCCCACGAGCACCCAAGTCTTTCCCGCATCCGTGGATTTATACACCCCTCTACCGGTCGAGATGTTGCCGCGCGGACTCGCAGAACCCGTACCTACATAGACCACATTGGGATCGGAGGGGGCGACCTCTACAGATCCGATAGAGCCCACTTTGAAAAATCCGTCGGAGATATTATTCCAAGTCATGCCACCGTCAGCGGTTTTCCACACACCTCCACCTGTCGAACCCATATAAAACGTGAGGGGTTCATCGGGGATTCCAGTAACTGCAGTCACCCGCCCACCCCGAGTAGGGCCTACGAATCGATACTTCAATTGTTTGAATAAAGCGGGATCAACGGTCACATTCGGGTCATCTTGCTTTTCTTTCGCACCGATGAATAAACAAATTCCGATCATTAAAAACACTATTGCGCTAACTCTGGGAATCCTGGTGATCATTTGTTTCTCCCTCCGAAAAAATTTATGAATCATTAGAATAACACCATTCCGATTCACACTCTAATGCGACTTTGAATCGGACTGAAACAAGTAAACAAACTGTATTGTGTTTAATAATGCCACTCGGTTTGCTGGCAATCCAGACTATTTGCGGGGCAGCCACACAGCCATTTCTCCCGTGCCCCTGTGAGACCAGGCAAAATAAGGAACTGCGGCCAAGGACTCTGAGGTTTCCGGGACAGTCCCTCCGATCACTGTGATACCACCCAAAAGATTTAGTCGGAATTCGGTCGAGAACGCCATTTCATCTGGGAGTTTGCGGTCTAAAACCCGATCCCCGTTATCGATACCTTCGAAACAGAAGACGAGCGGCCCGCGCTGCAAGGCCACTTTTCCTCTATCCTCCTCGACTTTATCGTGAGCGACGACTCTACGGACCGTCATCGGAAGATCGAGTGCGATGGTGTCTCCCTTCCGCCATTTTCTGTGAATGCGTGCGTACCCCTTTTCAATTTCCATATCTTCTTCAGCACCATTAATAAGAAACCTGGCGTTATCCACTTGGGGATCTAAAAAAGAATATAGGTCGCTGGGAACAGGTTCATTGTGCACCCAGCCGGGAATACGAACATACACAGAAAATTCTGACTCTTTTTCCGGATCGATGGAAATTTTTACGGCTCCATCCCAGGGATAATTTGTCGTTTGAGTGACCTCAACCCTGTTATTCCCTAATTTCACATTTCCCTGCCCTGCCACAAAGAGGTTGACATAGAGAGCATCTTGTTTATGCGCATAGACGTACCCGGGAATCGATGGAAGAAAACGCGCCAGGTTGACTGGACAGCAGGCACAATCGAACCAAGCTTTGCGTGTGGTTTCGCCCTGGTTGAATGGATATTTTCCATTCGACTCCAGAGGATTCGGGTAGAAGAAGAGATCACCGCTCAGGGATAAGCCCGAAATCAATCCGTTGTAGAGGGTCCGCTCCAGCACGTCGATGTACTTGGCATCCCCATGGAGAAGGAATAACCTGTGGTTCCAGAACACATTCCCTATGGCGGCACAGGTTTCATTGTAGGCGGTTGCATTGGGAAGCTCATAGTCGCATCCGAACGCCTCCCCCTCATGCCGGGAGCCTATCCCTCCCGTGATATAAAGCTTTTTGGAGACGACATTTTCCCAGATCCTGTCCATGGCTTCAATATAGTTTTTGTCTCCTGTGAGAGCAGCCACATCTGCCATTCCGGAATACATGTAAGTCGCACGCACGGCATGACCTATGGCATCCTGTTGCTCGATGACCGGTTTGTGCGCCTGATAATACCAGTCCTGGTTGTAGATCGAAAAATCCGAATCATCGGCATATTTTTTTCCGAAATGTCCCGGCCCTCTCACATCCAGAAAGAATTTGGCCAGGTCCAGGTATTTTTTCTCACCAGTGATTCTGTAGAGCTTAACAAGCCCGATCTCGATCTCCTGATGACCGGGAAATTCTTGTCTCTTTCCCGGACCGAACTCGCTTGCGATGAGGTCTGCATTTTTCAGAGCCACGTCCAAGAAATTCCTCTTCCCTGTCGCCAAGTAATAGGCGACGGCAGCTTCATACATATGTCCTACATTGTAGAGCTCATGGCTGGACGAAAGGTTCGACCATCTTTCCTCTCCCGAACCGGGAGCGACGTTATTCGGATCGATCGTCCGGGTGGTGAACAGGTATCCGTCATCTTCCTGAGCGGCGGCGACCTTGGCGATCAGGTCGTCCATATAGTTTTCAAGTTCTGGATCCGGATGTATCGCAAGCGAATAGGCTGCGCCCTCCATAACCTTAAAGACATCGGAGTCGTTGTATCGCCGCCCCTCGAATGCCCCCTCCATCAATCCGCCGGCCTTGGCAAAATTATCGATCCGGCCCGTTTCCTCGCTCTTTCGAAAGGCGAAGGGGATGGTGATTTTACGGTTTGTCTCGATCCGGGGCTTCCAGAAATCATCCTCTAGCTGCACATCTGTGAATAACACAGGTTCGATAGGATAGTCACTCGCCGTTTTTTTAATACATCGCATAAATGAAAGCCCGACGGTTATAATCAAAATACAGCATAAAGCCAATCTGGCATCACCAAAATATTTGAAGGATTTCATTCGCCCACTCCTGTATGAAGAATCTATTAACACAGGTCTCAGAAGAAGTCAAAGCTTGAATTGCAGGCCTAAGCATCCCCAAAATCATGAGAGTATGTAAACTCTGTGCGTTTTGAGTTTTCCAATGTGTGGTGGAAAAAACCGTGGGAAGGGCACCATGCGGGCACGGGACATCTCCAGCGGAGACGTGAGGGAATCCCCCATATCCGAGCGAAGTCACCTCCCCGGGGAAGCTGAGCGTGTTTTTGAACCTCCAATTGGAAAACTCGGATGATCCCTTATCACGGTTTTGAGGATGCTTTCATTGAAGGCTCGAATTGCAGGGACCGCTTCTCGAACGGTCCATTCGCGGATGAATCCTATATCAAAGGGAATGAGTCTATTGTCAGTTCTAATGGAAGTTTCCGAACAGAGACCTCAAATACTCTCTAAGCTGGGGATCATTGTGGAGGGTGTGGGTGCCTATCGAGAGGCCGCCTATCGCATAGACACCGATGGCGATACCCCCGATAGCGATGTACCCCGTTGCCACTCCGCCGGCTCCAAAGAGGATACCTAAAGCCATTCCTGCAAGGCTAGCAACACCGAGGCCGATTCCAGCCAGGGTTATGATTCCAACGGCAAAACCACCGATAGCAATAACACCGATGGCGATGTTTCCTATGGCAATAAATCCTTTTGCGGGCTTGGACAGGCCGCCGTACCCGGGGCCATACACGATATGCACGAGGGGCATGCCGAAGACGGTCGCTGAGGATTTATACTCATATCCGTAATATCCTCCACTTTTATCAGGAACGTTGAATCCATCGGCCTTTATCGGATATCCGCAGTTGGGACACGATTTGGCCCTATCACTCACTGATTTGCCGCATTCGGGGCAGGATACAAGCGCCATAGGTTACTCCTTTTCATAGTAGTTCAACAAATCGTTTAAGAACTCGTTCATTTAGCCAGTTGGCCGCTATCGCCGACAGTCCATTCCCCGTTTATATAAATATAGAGGACAGTTCGCTGAACCTCTTGGTCCTTTTCGGTCTTGTACTTGATATCCACGAGCTTCCACTCTTCCAGACCGCTGAACATCATCGATAACTGCGCTTCGGTGGGTCCGGCAAACCGTTTTCCCCTAAACCTACGAAGTACCGATCCATCGGCACCATAATTGATAATGTTTATAGGGAGATTGCCTCTGGCTATAGCATCTTTCATTATGAAATCCTCGACCAGGTCTTTGGGTGTGTAGTATTCATCGATGACGGTCCATTCATACTCCTGGGCATACTTCGGCGATGGAGAAAGGAAAAAAGATTTATATATTAAGAAGCCAGCCAGCAGGATAACGAGCATAATAACGAAAACCACAAGAATTCTTTTATTCATGGAGACCCCCTCTATGCATGTTAAAAAATGAAAAGATTCAGAAGGAAGGAACAGTTCTTTACCATGATACAAAAAACTGTTTCTAATAAGCGCTGTTCAGGCTTGAGTTTTACTGAATGAGCCTCAATGTGAGCGGATAGCGGTATCTCTCCCCATTGCTCGCTTTGACGGTAGCTATGATAATCATGATCAAGCTGAAAATACCGACAGCGATCAACAAAAAGATACCGACAAAGCG
>JASFEP010000343.1:0-4984 GCA_050124775.1 Candidatus Aminicenantota bacterium | reverse complement strand
GTATTTTAGTCTGCCATCAGCAATAGCTTTTTGTAGCTTGAGCTGGAAACCATGACTGAGACGAATATCTCTAAGATTAAGCTCCAAGTCGAGCTCATAAATGATACCGCTTATTCCTGCAATAGCGCAGAGCCGATTATTCGCGAGGATGTCAATTTTCGATATCGATTCCATCAATGCTTCGAAGGATACAAGTTCGACCTTTGGGAAAAGCACATAATATCTTTCTCTGCCGGCTTTTAGATTTTCACATCTAAAAAACCTCTTTGATTGTGGTGAGGTTCCTTCGATTTGAGTTGTGTCTAATATTATTAAACAGGGTTTACGATATTCGTTATTCGTTCCAGTCACAATTAATTCCAACTCCATGTCGTTATTGAGATCCGCATATGTAAAATCAACCAATCTGCCCGAATTCCAATATTCGCCCAATTTTTCACCTTGCGAATTGAGAACGATGAGTTGCGTAGGAAAGTCTGGTAAATGATCTGAAATGACTACAATCTCCAGTTTATCGTCCTTATTTAGATCGTATACATCAAATCCATGTATGCGATAATTCGCTGAATAGGTTTTTTGTCCGAACCTTAATTCACGCCCTGTTTTGAAAGACCACATGAGATCACCCTTATAGTTGAAACAGAGCAGATCTCCTTCGCCAAATTCAGTTTGAGTTTGAATACTGAATAACACCTCGGGGGAACCGTCGTAGTTTATGTCTTTTATTATTATATAAGGCAAATCTCTTACGTTATTTCTATTTCTCTTTATTTGGTAATGCTGTTTATAGGAATCGCTGTCAATAAGGCCGTCGTCTCCAGTATTGTACCGCCAGAGTTCTTTTCTTTGGTCATCCAAAAGAACTAAACTTGATCCCTGTATTTTAAAGTCTATCGGGAATGCGGGATGGGAAATGTCTCTAATTTTTAGGAACACAAACAGAGAAATAATAAATGCTGAAATAACTCCAAAAAAAATTAATATTCTCGGTCGAATAAAATCGATAAGAGATTGTCGTTTAGAAGAAGAATTCCTGAATTCGTTGTTTAGCCACTGGTCGAGTTCGTGTTTATATACAAATACTCTCGATTTCTCTGACTTCGAAAGTCTGTGTACAGGCAAACCAAACTTCTTTTCCCATCTTCTACAGGTGCGAACATCACAATCCAAATATTTCGAAATCTCTTTCCAGGTTCTCAGGATATTTTTGGATTTTTTATCCTTATCCATTTCTGATTCACTATGAAACCAAAATCACTGAACCGAGTCAAGTCACTAAAGTGAAGATCATTGCAACTCGAAATAATACGAGATTTTAAATTATGCTCCTTGACCGAAAGCCATTTGACTCTTCTTTCTTTTTTCCATATCTTATTTCCATATCCTTAGTCTGAATAAGGAGGGAAATGATGGATAAAACAAAAGTTATCTTTATCGGGTTTTTCACTGTCTTTTTAATTGTATTCATGTCTGTTTCTGGACACAGCGATAAAAGTGCATCCATTGTTGGAGAAATCCACGAAGATATCGATACAGAAATCGAAAAAGAAATCGACAAAGATATCGACAAAACACTCGACAATGAAAAAGACAAAGCAAAAATTGCCGCCTATATCAATTCGCCCCAAACAAAACGAATCTTCAGCGAGCAAAACGGATTTCCCCCTCCCGGGGTTGTCTTCGATATGGCCACCCTCGCCATCGACCGGCTCCGGTCGAACTGGATCGTCGCCACAGTCGATTTCGAGCACACCCCATCTGGAAAGCACGGCACAGCCTCGCTCGTCCACAAAAAAACTTCCTCAGGATGGGAGATGACTCACACCTCCTATTGGCTCTGGGGTACGGTTGTATCGGGCTGGATCGATACGGACACGACATGGGCATCCGCAGGCAGTCCGTACTATGTGATAGATGATGTCCTAGTAGCGGGGGGAACGACTCTCACCATCGATCCGGGAGTCGCTGTCAGGATCAGAAAGATGGATGAAAAGAGCCAACGCATCGCGATTTATGCGAATGGGACATTGAACTGCAACGGCGCGACGTTCACCACCAGCTGTGATTTCGAAAATTATGACGACTCCCAGATTATTTCGGATGATTGTGATTGGTATGGGATTCTATACTACGGTACAGGGACTATAGAAGATACGCTGATCGAATATGCGCAAAATGGTGTTTATACGGAAATGGCTGGAGATGTGACCGTTGCTGATTCCACGATTCGAAGATGTTCTACGGGAATATTCGCCTATAACTCGAGTGGGACTTATGTGTTCGACTACAATCTGGTCGAAGATTGTATGAATGGCATAGTGATCGATTACTACACCGATTCTGCCTCTGTTTCAAACAATGTGATAACGACCACCGCACAAAAATGGAGCGATTTGGCATACAGGGGAATCGGCTGCTACATAGCTTCGCCTGTGATTTCAGACAACGACATTTCGGATCATTTTCGAGGGATCGATCTGGATGAGCAATCTGCACCCTCAATAAGCTATAACAATATCCACGACAACACTTTCGGCTTGTACAGCAGGTTCGGCTCCAATCCCATAGTCAGTCTTAACAATATCCAAGGGAATGTAACAATGGGCTATTGGAATGCTGATGATGCGGTGGTCATCGACGCAGAGAACAACTGGTGGGGGGATGCGTCAGGACCATATCATCCCACACTCAATCCAAGTGGATTGGGTGATGAAGTCTCGGATGATGTGGATTTTGAACCATGGCTGACCAGTGCTGTAACAGTGACTCTGGTGTCGCTGATAAGGCCGTGATCTGTCGATCAGGCTGTGATTCGTCAATAAGCAGGGGATTTCGTAATCGACCGTGGTCGCTTTAGCAACGTGTGGTTGAAATCCATGAAAACTCCTGGGATATTTAGTACATTCTCCAAATGGGCCGATTTATCCGACCTTGCGGCTTGATATAACTTTCGCTAGGAAACCTCCAAGAAATTCCAAAGAATTCCTTGACATATATATATTCAATTTATATTATATCGGACACGACTTTTTTCTAAAACAACTTTTTGATCTAGGCAGGGGTTACAGATGGGAACTAGACGAATCGAACCTGTGCCTGTTCCTATATAAAAAACAAAGTAGGAGGGCATTATGAAGGCGGTTAAAACATTATTTATCATTACTTCTGTCGTTTTAATGATTGTCTCTCTCAGCCTTTGGAGTTATGGCCAGGACAACATCAAGATCGATGAGGGAAAACTTGCCAAGCTCATCGATTCTCCGAGGACAAAACAGATTCTCGCCGCAAAAATAGGCGGTTATCCTGGAATCAATTTCGACATGAGTACAATGGCCTGCGACTTTTTCAGGAGTTTTGTGATCGTTGCGACAGTCGATTTTGAGCATACTTCATCGGGTAAACATGGCACGGTTTCTTTCGCCTACAGGTGGCTGGATGGTGAATTTATCTTGATACACACCTCTTACTGGTGGTGGGGCACTGTTTTTTCCGGAGGCATTTCTTCAGACACGACCTGGAATGCCGCTGGAAGCCCTTACTATATAACAGATTATATATGGATTAACCAAGGTGCGACATTGACCATCGAGCCGGGGACTATAGTCAGGTTCAGGAAACTCAGTGACTCTTGGGGGCTAGAGCTCGATGTCGAGGGAACCTTAAACTGCGACGGTGCAACATTCACCACAAGCTGTGACATTGAGGATCATGACCGATCGCAAATCTATGATAGCGACTGGTATGGGATTTATATATACGATGAAGGTGCGTGCACAATCACGGATACTCTGATCGAATTTGCAAGTACTTGTGTTTATGGTGAGTGGGGCAATGGAGATCTCACCATTTCTGGCTGCACGATGAGAAAATGTTATTCAGGCGTGGGTTTAAATCTTGCAATCGGCACTTGCCTCATCGAGGATAATATCATAGCGGACTGTGATGAAGCTATCTGGTGTTACGAGCAGACATCCTCCACACAAATAACTGGCAATACCTTGACTGGCATGGATGGTTACGGGTGGGCCGGAATATATTGTTCCAATTCTTCCCCGATAATATCCTCCAACGACATATCTGGATTTTATCGCGGAATCTATTGCTCGAGTGATTCATCAGCTGATATTTCATTGAATTCACTAGGGAACAACAACTATGGCATCTATTGCTATAATTCCTTGCCTGTCGTTTACAATAATAACATCGAAGGGAACTTCTATATTGGATTATACAGTGATGGAGGTCTCGGAACTATCAACGCAGAGAATAACTGGTGGGGGGATGCGTCCGGCCCTTACCACTCAACACTCAACCCGACAGGATTAGGGGATGAGGTTTCGGATTATGTGGATTTCGATCCGTGGCTGACGAGTATGGTCACAGCGGCATTTTCAGTTATAAGAGTCCAATAGGAGAGAGGCGCGTATTTGGCTTGTTGATATTTTAGATAATCCATTAGCAATCCTTCTGTAAAGTCCAATCCCCGATTGGACCCATAAAGAGGTCTTCCCGAACTTCTGTCTATTCGTTTACATTATGAGAAAATTCATACACCTGTTCGTCTATAAGTCAGGAGGAGATCATGAACGAATTTTACGGATATGAAAATCTCGAGTGTTGGCGGCAGGCCAAGGACCTCGCCGTGGATATCTACAGGCTGCAGGAGGATGGACGTTTCAGCGACGATTACGGCCTCTTGAACGAGTTGAGGCAGTCGGCTATGTCTGTGGCGTCACTTATCGCCGGAGGACGGGAGAGGGGAGGGGCGAGTGAATTTGTCCGCTACTTGAACAAGGCCAAATCGACGGCAGCCTTTTTGAGGACACAGCTTATCGTATCCCGTGATATCGGCTATCTGGCCGAGGGGGATTACCTCGACTTTGAGGACAAGATCAACCGAATCACCGCGATGGTCGGGGGCCTCATCAAAGCCATCCGGAACAAGAGAAAAGATGCAGGACCAGGAGCTAAATCGGGGGCGGGA
>JASFEP010000342.1:0-4987 GCA_050124775.1 Candidatus Aminicenantota bacterium | reverse complement strand
GGAGGATCATTCTAAATGATGGGAGACTCCTCTCCTTAGAGGACAAAAAACACACTTTTCTCGTTCAAAACAAAGCTTCGGCCTATCTCGTGTCTGTTAAAAGGCTGGATAGGAACCGACACATCGTGTTTTACCGGCTACTCGCATTTCTCCCTCAATTCAAGACACCCTATCTCAAAGAATACCATTTTCTCGAAGCAAAGCTGATGGAAAACTGCAGCATTACCTATCAAGATTTCCGTGAGGATGTCTCGGGTTTCGAACGCATATTCTCAAGATATAATGACGAATATATCGGACAGCCACGACTTCAAGCTCAGATCCAGACCATCATTTTTCCTCTTCGTAACGAGTCTGGAGAGATTGTCGCTTATGTCGACCTCAGGTCACCTTCCCTGCGGTCAAAGATTTCATCTCAAAAAGAAGATTTCCTTTTACTGTTTTACCTTTTGGCAGTTGCGGCACTAGTGTGTTTGCTCATTTTCGTTATGAGGTCAAAGAGTTTCCGAAATAAAAGGGACCCGATCGTACTGTTTCTGATCCTGTTTATTCTCTCCCTGTTGAGGTTCCTTTTCTTTCCTTTGAGTGCCCTAGGAAAAATGCAATCTCTCGCAGTGTTTTCACCATCCACAACCAGTTTTTTATCCCTATGGAATCTCACACGCTCCCCAGCGGATATCTTTCTTACGGCGATCTGTCTTTTTGTTTTCATTACATGTTCGGCTTATGTGATCCAAAAACATCTCGGGCTCAAAGAGAAAAAAAGCACTTTATCTGTATTTTTTCTCCTTTCAATTCCTCCTATCGTTCTCGTTTTTTACTTTCTCTTCATCCTTCAGGAGGTCCTTTTCCGCCTTGTTTTTCACTCAAATCCTAACCTGCTCCGTTTTTCCATCGAACCTTCTTTTCTTCTTATTCACCTCAGTATCATTCTTTTTTTATCGAGCACTCTACTGGCGAGCCTGGTGGGACTGAGGATCACGATAGTGCACGCTCCAAAAGCTGCGTACCCTTTGATGTTACTCATCCTGGGATATGGAATATATTACGCCTTTTTGGGCAGGCGTTATTCCATCGCTCTCCTTATGATCCAGGCGCTTATTCTTGCCTTCGTTTTCCTTTTGGCGTATTTGCCATGGTTGCTACAGAAAAAAAGAATCTGGCTCTCTGCAATCGTGCTCCCCACTCTCTTTATCTACACCTCCCTTCATTTCGCTTCCACGGAAAAAGAACAAAAATTACTGCAGAACTCCCTGCAAAACATTATAAAATCACAAGTTACCTGGGGAGCATTTCTGCTTACACAGTCATTCCCGGAGATCGATAAAAATGAGGGATCTATACTTGCATCTCTTAACAGCGAGGAATTTTCCGACCTGTCGCATCTGATCTGGGAAAATACAATGCTTGCCAAATTCAACTGGTATTCGAGCTTGGAGATCATCGACGATGAAGGAGTGCTCCAATCCCGTTTTACGCTCAATGTCCCAGAAGTATTCCGTATCAATTTCAGTCCACCAAAAAGTCCGGAATGGTCGATGTTCAAACAACGGGTTCACTACATGGGCACGAACAGGGATTTCCTCATCGCCTACAGAGATTTTTTTCAGGGCCAAGAAGCAGTCGGGAGAGTCATGATCTACCTGTCCATAGACTACGACATGCTGCCCTTTCTGTACTCTGCCAACCCCTATTTTGAGCTCTTGCGAGTCTCTTCCATTCCCTCACTCAATCAAATGGACCTGGGATTTGCTATTTTTGACCTGGATGGAGAATTGATCTTCAACCCGAACAAGATCTCATCTGGATTGCCTCAAGCTCTTATTGCAAATATCATCGCTTCCGACTCGAGTATCTGGTCAGTATTTACGGAAAAAGACAGAAGGTTCAAAAGTCTGTATTTCAAGAACGCCGACAGGATCTACGCCCTCTTCCTTCCCATCAAAAATGTTCTCAAATATTCCGTCGAGTTTTTAAAGCTCTTTTTTCTCTATTTCACTGTCTGTATGTTGTGCATCGTGTTGATCCGGTTTCTTTTTCGACGGCAGGATACAAAAAACCCCTTTTGGTCATTTTCCAATCGTGTCTATATGGCGATCATCGCTATAGCTTTGATTCCTCTGTTCCTTTCCACCTTTTCCAGTCGCTACTTTTTTGCCCGGATTTTTTCCCAAAAAGTCACAGAGGCGGCAGAGGTCCAGGCAGATTTCGCCAAACGGTTCATGCAAGACTACATTTATTTTCAACAGGAAGAGCGGTATTCCTTGACCACTCCGCCCGACCAGGTCGTGTTTTGGATCGGTTCGACCATATCCAACGACGTGAATTTATACCAGGATGGACAGCTCATCTCATCGAGCCGTCGTGAATTCTTCGATTATGGGCTTCTTCCCGAACTCATCAACGGAGAGATCTTTTATAAAATTCAATTCGAGAACAATCCTTTCTATACAGATATTCAGAAGATCGGAAATTATTCCTTCCATACCCTGACCATTCCCTACCCCTTTCAAGATTCCCTCATTCTTATTTCCCTTCCATTTCCGCTGGAACAGCAGGAGATCTCGAAAGCCACTGTAGAGCTCATCGAATTTCTGCTTTTTGGGTCTGTTTTTTTCATCATCTTTGCACTCCTGTTAGCTCGCGGTATCGGAGGGATGATCCTCAATCCCATACAGAGACTCTTGAAGGGGACTAAAGAGGTGAGCTTGGGGAATTTAGAAACACATATCGATTACAGGCACCAGGATGAAATGAAAACCTTGATTGACGGCTTTAACGCTATGGTGATGAGCCTTAAACAGCATCAACAAGAGTTGGCCGATATGAGCAAAAAGGTCGCCTGGGCGGAAATGGCCCGCAAGGTGGCTCATGAGATCAAGAATCCTCTGACACCGATCCAACTTTCCGCAGAGCATCTTTTAAAGGTCTATGGGGACAACAAAGAAGATTTTGAAGAGGTGTTGGAAGAATCGGCTTCCTACATTATCACCGAAGTGGAAAACCTGAGAAACATAGCCCATGAATTTCTTCAAACATCGAAGGAAGCTTCGCTTAAAAAAGAAAAACTGGACCTCAAAGAGCTCATCCAAGATACAGTCGCTCCTTATAAAAATTTCTTGGCTGAAAGGATCGAATTCGAAGAAACCTACGGGGAGCAGAGCTTTCCGTTAGCGGGTGACAGCGGAAAATTAAAGATCGTCCTTAGGAATATCCTGAATAATGCGATCGAATCGATCCAGGGCAAAGGGAAGGTGACTGTTTCGCTAAACAGGGAGGGATCGCAGTTTTTAACCGAGATCACAGACACAGGAACGGGTATAGATGCAGAAATGGCAGAGCGGATCTTCGAGCCTTATTTCTCCACCAAGGATGCAGGCACGGGTTTGGGATTGCCCATCGCAAAAAAAATCATCGAAGACCATGGGGGGACGATCCAGGCTACTGTCAGAAAAGACGGTGGAATGATGATCTCCATCAGACTGCCTCAACAGGCATAAAATCTCTTCGCCTCTTTCTCACAGGGGGATGGTTGGGATTTCATTCTTCGTCTGATTGATTCGACTAAAAGGTCTCGGCCGGTTTACAAAAATCTGGAATTTTATCTCAAATTATGGGAGAATGACTGTCCTATGCTCAGAAAAAAAATAGCGATAGTATCGAGCCTGATACTCGCACTGCTATTCGCACACCCTCTGTATGCAGAAAAAATAAGCCTCAAGCTCAGCTTTAACACCAACTCCTACGGGGAGGGAGATCTGGAGACCTGGGTCCCATCCCTGAATTCTCAATGGAGAGATTACAGCACAGAGTTTCCGGGGACGGTTTCTGGTGAATTTGTCCTGCCCACATACGGTTCGAACATCGAGATCGAAGTACGGATTCCCGTATTCAAAGGATTTGGACTGAACCTCGCAGGAAGCCGGTTTTCAGGCTCAGAAGAGGGAGAGGTCACATATTCAAGAGACGATGGCAATCAGGAGGAAACCCAATACCTCCTGAACGATGTGAGCGGATTGAACCTTAAGATCGGATTCAGTTATGTCGCGGAACTTCCTTTTCTTGAAGGTCTCCATCTCTTCGGAAACGTGGGCAGGCACCTCGTCTATGCGAAATACAAATTCGAGCACAACTATCTGCTGACTGTTATGGCCCTTGGCCGAGAATTTCTCTATGAGGCCAGACAAGAGAATTCATACTCATCGGACTCTTTGGGATGGTACGCAGGATTGGGCGTGGAATACGATGTGATTCAACACGTCGCCATCGTGTTCGAGGTCGAAAAGATCTGGTCCAAAGTGAACGGTTTCAAGGGATCCCATCAGTACAGATTCTACCAAGATGAGGTGTTGGAGATCGAAGAATCAGGAAAGGCCTCTCTCTACTACTACGAAGAGCAATTATTAGGTCTTGATAAATATTATGAGACCCTTCAGGGGCACATCGATAAGCCGGAAGACGAGTCGATTCGAAATCTGCGGTCGGGGGAATTGAATTTCAGCACTCTATCACTGAAATTCGGTATCCGCTTCAAATTTTAATCAGGGAATCGTGCCATTGAAAACTCTCGTCACTTACTTCAGTCGTACCGGAAACACGAAAAAAATTGCAGCAGCGATTTATGAAACACTGGATGGTGACAAAGAGATAAAGACTGTCGATGAAAGCTCGGACCTAGAGGAATACAACCTCGTGTTCGTCGGCTTTCCTGTCTACTCCCACAGCGTTCCCTTCAAGGTCGAAAACTTCTTGAAGAACATACCCCAGGGGAAAAAAATCGCCCTCTTCTCCACACACGGCTCACTGACAGGGAGCCGATTATCCAGAGAGGCGTTGGAATATGCTGCAGTTCTCGCCTCTAAAACCAAAATTCTGGGAAGTTTCTCCTGTCGGGGCAAAGTTGCACCCGAGGCTTTAGAGGTCTTGATGAAATCTCCTGAGCATACGGCGTGGGCGGAAATGGCAGCATCCGCACGAAATCATCCCG
>JASFEP010000341.1:0-5042 GCA_050124775.1 Candidatus Aminicenantota bacterium | reverse complement strand
TTTCGAAAACAATGACATTGGGATATCCCATCTTCTTGAGATAATAAGCTGCCGTCAATCCTGAAGCACCCGCCCCGATAACTGCAATCTTAATATTTTTGTTTTTAAAAAGTTTTTGCATTCGTCTACCTTTAGGTTCGCATAGAAGACAAAATTGCGATATCAGGTATCTGGATAAAATTTTATCAGCTAGTCGATTGTACAGGACTGCTCATCTTGTGTAAATTTTAAATCCGGCTTCTTTTAAAGAGAAATCATTCTTGGTGAACTATTCGCTTCGGCATTGGATTGCCTGATTGGTCGATAATATTTTACTGGACTTTTAAAAATAACCGGCTCTTGTCCTTATCGTCTAATAAAATCAATGAATTTTTTGCCTCTGCCGAATGGATTCAGAGCTTTTTCAATTTTAAATTTTCTCTTTTTTTTCTCAAGGTCAATGAATTTGTTCTCTTTGACGGGGGAGACCACCTCAACTTTTGGGCGGAAGATGTCAGCCTCATTGATTTCCCTGACTACAGCGATACTCTTATCGTTCAAAGAGACTATTGTCCCTACCGGCCAAACTCCTATAACTTCAAAAAATCTGTCCAGAATCTGGGGGTGAAAAAGTTTTCCTTTCTCCTCGATCATAGTGTCATAGATTTTGTTTGGTGGGCTATCTTTTTTGTATGTTCTTCTCTGAGCAAGAGCATCATAAACATCGCAGATAGATACGATAAAGGACGCAATATAGGGTTTCTTCAGATGCTTCAACCTGGGATACCCAGACAAGTCATAACGGAGGTGATGTTCAAAAGCAACAACAGCAGGAAGATATCCCATAGATTTTCTATATTCACATAAGATGCGTGATCCCAAGATAGTGTGATCCTTGATCTTCGTAAATTCCCGTTCTGTCAGACTTGTTTTTTTCTGGAGTATTTTGGATGAAATGAAAATCTTCCCCACATCATGAAACAGAGCCGCAACACCCACATCGAGCACATCGTCTTTTGTCAGCCCCAATTTCGAGGAAAGATGCATTGAAAGGATCGACACATTCAGGAGATGGACAAAAGTCAGGAGGTCCTTTTTCTTTATCTCGATCAGATTCATGATCTCTTGATGTCGTCCGATAAAGTTTTCCATCACATTAAGCAGGTTAAACCTTAAATCCAGATAGTCCAGTTCTTCCAGATTGAGCACGCTGTCCAACGCCTGTGAGTAAACGTCCATGGATGTGTCATAGAGTTTTCTCAGCGCTCCCCAATCATCTGTGCCTTCCATCTGAAGCAGGGAATAATCTTTGATTCTTCCTGTTTTTATGTTTCTGATCCCCTGTAGCATGAGAACCTTTTGTGCATCTGTTTGAAGGTCTTTTTTTGATGTGGATAGCAGCGAAACAAATTTACTCAATTCTTCCTTATCGAAAGTCTTGTGTATGTATACTTTTTCTATGTTTCTCTCTAGAAAATATAAGATTGATGACCTGAATCTTCGGCTTAAGTCAAAGTAAATCTCATCTTCGCAGGCGACTTCTTCGTCCACCATTCCGATAACTAACTCAGTTTTATTTTCTAAGGCTTCTTTCAGGCTTTTATAGGCATTTTCAATAGCGTCATAAAATTTGGGATGAGTATTGGAATAGAGTTTTGCTGTCTGGACTGCAGAGAAAAGATGGACTACAGATTTTTTCCTTTCACTAAGCATACCACTTCTCCAGAACACTTTTTGCCCGTTCACGCAGTTTTTTGTTCCAGAAATGTTTCTTCTCGCTAAGGTTGATCAAGTAAGGCTTAGCAGCGTCCATTTCCTTTTCTTCCACAATGGCTAAATTTTCGAGGAGTCGTTTATTCCTTATTCCAAAAGGCGATGGGATTGAAAACAATTTCTGCAATATCTCATCTCTTAATTTATCATCACCCATCAATATCACGAAGGCCTCACTCTTCAATTGAAAATCCTTACTTTTAAGGATAGGTATCAGGAATTTATTTTCATATGATGAAAGATGTTGCATCGCTTGCAACACTTTGATCTTTGTTACTCTCTCTCCACTCTGAAATATGTTTTTCAGAGTCACATGAGATATTGTAGAGTCTATCATTCCCAGACTGTTAACCAATTTTTCGGCAAGTTTACTGTCGGAGGAATATGTGTCGAGATTCAGGTTGAAATAGAATAAATACTCCTTAAAAAACTTAAAAAAGGCCTTAAGAGTGTAGGGAGTGATTTTTCCTTCGGTGAATATTTTATCCAAATAGACATTCACATCTAATGTGCTCTTGGCGATACCTTCGATAAAAAAATCAAAGTAAAATGAAAGCTCGCCTTCAAGGATTCTGCGCTCCACAAAGTTGACGATTTTGTTGTTCATCTTTAAATAGTTCGGGTCGCCAGACAACTCATCTATTCTGGTCTTCAAAATGTCATAAAGAGCTTTGAGGCACTCATAATCTTTTTGCTCTGCAATATTTTCCCATTCTTCAAAGATCATCTTCAGCAGGATCATAGTCTCATTTGGGCTTTTTTCTCTTTCAATAAGGTTGAGGAGCATATAGCGATAGTTCATAGCGAGAACATCCTCGCGAAATGACAATTCCTCTTTGAAGGAGATCTCTCTCAGAAGGGTTGCCAGGGTGTTGCGGTAAATCTCGGAGATCATCGGACTGGAGCTATCGGCTAGCAGTTCTTCCATTTTATTCGTTATTTTGGGATTGGAGCGAAGAGTTTCACTTTTTCTGAATATGCTTCCTATATAATGGGATACGCCGTCTTGTGTATCCTGTTGAATAAGCGTTGAAAAAATATTGAAATTTAGAGAATCAAAATTCTCATCCGTCAGAATCTCCTCCCACATCGTAGATGCAAGGTCTTTATCCTTAAAATTATGGGTGACCTTTTTCAGGTGTTCCGCTTCAGATTCAGAAAGAATTTTTTTGTGTCTCATGATCGTTCGCACAAACTCTTTTGCGCAATCCTTATACTTTTCTGGTTCTAAATCTTCCAAATATGTAAAAAAATCGGACATGGCTTCAACCATATCCTCTGACTCAGATATCTCTTCAAGCTTATATGCTTTTATGACCTTTTCGAACGAGTCCGCTAATTCCAACATCTTTTGATCATCCTTGGTTTCCAACGCTTCCTGAAGGAGCACAAGCCATATCTCTTTGATCTCCTCGCCCTCGCCTTTGAGCAGTTCAGAATAGTCAAGCTCTTCAAAGGTGAGATGTTGCAGTGCTTCTTCTGTCAGAATCTTGTTGGGGCCACCTTTTCTGATAACATCCCTGGGAGAAATGGAGAGTTTCGTGATAAAATAGACAAGTTCGTCAGCCGTTATCCCTTCCTGAATCTCTATGCTTTTTAATTTGCGGAAATGAAATATTTTTGCGAGCTCTAGGAACAATTGTCCTTTTTCCCAGAATCTGCCATCCATATATACGGAACGGGAAGTGAAACCCATAGTTATTGGGATAAAGAATTTAAAAAGCATCTCGATCCGTTGCTTGAGTCTTACTATGGAGCTTGAAAAAGCCGGATGATCGGCTCCGTAGATAGAAGCGTTTTTGAAGGAGATTTTTAGGGTATTCAGGAAATCTTTGAGTATTTCCTCTTTATCCATACACAAATTCCAAGAGAGATGTCTCTAATTTTGTGCTTTTAAAGGAGAAGTTCCATCCTCAGGTTTAGGATCGATTGAATGATTAAGCACCCCATTAATGTTCGCAGTCGCTTTTTCGAAGAATTCGTATTTTAAGTTCCCAATTCTTGACTTTTATTATATGGAAATAACAAAGATTAAACAAGAACATACTGAGATTCAATCCTCCATCCTATGGACAGCTTGGAGTTTGGAGTTGACTCATTGGTTGTGAATTGATACTCTTTCCTAAGCCTTTTAAGGGGAAAGAATGGCGGTCCGTTGTCCTGAATGCAATACTGAAAATCCTGAAGATTCCAAGTATTGCAAGGAATGTGCAGCTCCTCTCTCCCCATCTGATGACGCCTCTATTGCCCTCACGAAAACCTTGGAGACTCCGATCAGAATTTTAAAGCGAGGAACACTATTTGGAGAGAGGTATGAAATCATCGAAGAGCTCGGTAGGGGTGGGATGGGAACTGTCTTCAGAGTTGAAGACACAAAAGTAGGACAGGAAATTGCCCTAAAACTCATAAAACCGGAAGTCGCCTCTGATATGCGAACGATTGAAAGATTCCGTAACGAATTAAAAATTACGCGCATGATCTCCCACAGGAATGTGTGTCGGATGTTCGACCTATCCGAATCAAAGGGAACCCACTTCATCACAATGGAATACGTCTCTGGGGAAGACTTGAAGAGCCTGATCCGAAGAGTAGGGCGTCTAGATGCCGGGACTGCCATAAGAATTACAAAACAGGTGTGTGAAGGTCTCTTAGAGGCACATAGGTTGGGAGTCGTTCATCGTGATTTAAAGCCTTCGAACATCATGATCGATAAGGAAGGCAATGCCAGGATCATGGATTTTGGGATAGCTAGGTCAATAAAGGCCGAAGGATTAACCGGCGAAGGGATCATAATCGGAACGCCGGAATACATGTCTCCCGAACAGGTCGAAGCCAAAGAGGTCGACAATCGTTCTGATATCTACTCACTGGGTACAGTACTCTATGAAATGGTGACAGGGCAGTTGCTTTTTGAGGGGGTAACTCCGCTCAGCATTGCAATGAAGCATAAAAGCGAATCTCCCAAAAATCCCCAAGAACTCAATCCCCAAATATCTGAGGAATTGAGTCAACTCATTCTCAAATGCCTTGAAAAAGAAAAAGAACTGAGATTTCAAACATCCAATGAGTTAGTGGATGCTTTGAAGAATGTAGAAAAAGGTATTCCCACAACCCAAAGGGTAGAAACGAGGAAGACACCACTCACCTCCAAAGAGATAACAGTGACATTCGGCCTCAGAAAAATGCTCGTTCCCTTAATCCTAATCGTTATAGCGGCGATAGCTGCTGTAGTGGTTTTGCGCACGCTCTCCAAAGAAGAGGTAACTCTATCGACTAAGATCGAAAATTCA
>JASFEP010000340.1:0-5043 GCA_050124775.1 Candidatus Aminicenantota bacterium | reverse complement strand
TCCGAAAGAAGCTCTACGGCCTTTATCTGTATATCCAACGGCTGGATGGGATATCCGGGAAATCCATCATATTCTTTGCGTGCCGGCGCGTGCTGGAGGATGATCGCGTCCGGACGTCCCGCGGCCAATATTTCGAAGCCCCCGGGATAGGCGGGATTCATCAAACTTCCCTGACCTTCGATCAGTATGACATCGGGATGGCGCTCGTCCCATGCGGACCACACGGCATGTTCGATTTCGCCGGCGACGAAATCATTTATCAGCGAGTCCATGATGATTCCGTAGCTCACTCCCTGCATCCATGCCGTCTGACCTGTCCCAATGAGTTCTGTCGGATGTCCGGCCGCGTTCAGGGCTTCGGTCAGGACCCAGGCTGTCGTGCGTTTGCCCACCGCAGAATCCGTCCCGAGGACTGCCACTTTTAGACATTCCACCTGTTCGATCTTTCCGGTGAAAAAGTGTAAAGCGTTTTGCGGAGGCGGTTTTCTGACATCCCGGATTGTAACGTTGTATTCCTGGGCAAGACGGTTCATTTGCTCATCTTCCGAGAGAAAGTCATGGAGGCCGGAGTCGATGTTCAGCCCCGATCGAATGGCTTCGATGACTGAGGATCTGTGTTCAGGGCTCAATCGGCCCCCATCCGGAGCCAGTCCGATCACAAAATGAGTCGGATTCGCCCCGGTTTTTAGCGAGTCTTCCATCGCTGTCGAGAGGTCTGGGAATAGGGAGATCCCGCTGGGTCGGCCATCCAGGATCTCTCCCGCATCTTTGTTCGCATTTTTCGAATCGATGACCGATAGAACTCGGTAGCGTTTCGTACGGCGCACAAGGCCGTGTGCGGTTTTTCCGTTGGGGGTGCCGAACGCACCCTCACAGAATACGATGGCGTTTCCTTCCGGGAAGCCTGTCATCACTTCCTTCCTGTCAGTATAACGACATAACGGTCGTTTCCTAGGTTCTCTTTGGAATGAAGGTCGAGGAGAGCGATCAAACCCGCTGTAGAGGCAGGGAGTACGTTCAATCCTTCCCGTTCGCGGATAAGACGCGAGAAATTCATCATATTTTTATCGCTGGCATAAGCGGCCCATCCCCGCGAGAGTCGAATGCTCTCGAGCGCATGGTCTCCGTCCAGAGACTGCCAGTTGATCAACGGTTCGTTGACCGACGTTTCCCGGATCTGTTCGGGTTTGAGGTCCTCGCATTCAGGGGTTTTTTTTAAAAAGGCCGAGATGATCGGGTTTTTCCCGAAGGATGATCCGGCGATCATACGGGGGATCTTGGATGTTTTTCCGCGCCGGTACAGGCTGACGAACCCCTTGTAGATGCCAGCGAGAGTTGTTCCGTTCGAGACAGGAACAGCTACAAAGGTTGGAGCGTCTCGAAGCTCATCGTAGATTTCATAAGCGATCTCTCCATAGGCCCGAAGTTGCAACACTGTGTTGGCTCCCCCAGGGTTTGCGTCGTAGACTTCGTTGGCCTCGGCATATTCCCGAGAGACCATGACCGATTTTTCATAATCTCCTTCGATGCGGACGATCTCTGCGCCGTACTCGATCATTTCTTGCGCCCTTTTTGTGTGGTAGGTCTCAGGGATGTGGATGATGCAGCGGATGCCTGCGAGGCAGGAGGCGAATGCCATAGCCACTCCGTAATTGCCGCAGGTCGCCAGTGTGATGGCATCGAAGCCACGTCTGACAGCATCACGCACTTGAGTGAAAGCGATTCGATCTTTCTGTGTCCCCGTAGGATTACCCCCCTCGAATTTGAGGTAGACCTGCCGGAATCCCACTTCGCGCTCGAGGTTTCGGGCGCGAGCCAGGGACGTATCTCCCACCTCGGATTCAAAAATATCTTCATAGGCCTCCAGACGTGTTTCCAGGGGTTGTAATCTGTCAGCGGCTACTTTTTTCTGCGACTCCAACTCTGGCTCGAAGGGTGTTATCTGTGAACTGGCGTCATCGAGGAGGAAAAAACTCAGCATGTCTTCCTCGGTGTTGAGACTCATTTTGGAAGCGTTCTTCACCTGATCCTGACCGCGAATATTAATGCCTGAATTTTTGTCTATTTCAGATGATTTAGAGTTTTTCATCAAGTCCTATCCCGCCTGATTGCACTTATAGCATAGGTGTGTGTAACAGTCAATCCAGGTGAGATGCTGTCTTTTTTTTTGAATCTGTTCTAAAATCCCTGTCTGATGGATTGTCGTGTGTTGTATTGACCTTCAAATTGTCTCTGTGATATAAATCTGTGAAATGTTTTCTGTTAACCGTCCGAATAAAAAATCCGGGAAAGCGCTTCTTTCGCCGATTATTCAGTTCAAATACTGATTCTTTATCGTGTTAAATAAAAGGAAACGAGGAGGGACTGGTTCATGAAAAAAATTGACTTGAGAAAAACGTGTGTCTTTTTCGGGTGTGTGATTTTTATCACTTTCATCTTGCATGCTGTTTCGTTTGTGCCCGCGGATGACGAGCTCATCGAGTTCGACGGATGCACGAGCATTCTGGTGGGAAAACTTGCCTCGGTCGACGGGTCGACAATGACGTCTCATTCCTGCGATTCGGGGACAGACCGCACATGGATCAATGTCGTTCCCCGAAAAAAGCACAAACCCGGCGATATGTGCACGATCTATTACAGGTCGAAGAGGACAAAGGGTCCAGATCATCCCGATCGTCTTCCCAAGGGGGAAATCCCTCAGGTTGCAGAGACGTATGCATACATCAACACGGCCTATGCTGTAATGAACGAGCATCAGCTTGCGATTGGAGAAACCACCTTCGGCGGCAGGCGTGAACTCGTGAGTAAAGAGGGAATTCTCGATGCGCCCGAGCTTTACCGCCTGTGTTTGGAACGGGCGAAGACGGCCAGAGAGGCCATCAAGGTGGTGGATGAACTGACTAAAGAATTCGGTTACATCGATGTGGGGGAGTGCTTCACCTTTGCCGATCCCAAGGAAGTCTGGTTCTTCGAGATATTGGGTCCCGGGAAGGGGAATAAGGGAGCTGTCTGGGCCGCAGTGAGGATAGCGGATGATGAGATCGCAGTTTCTGCCAACGGATGCCGGATCAGAGAGATCGACCTTGATGACACAGAGAATTATATGGCCTCGGAGAATGTTTTTTCACTGGCCGAGGAGATGGGCTGGTGGAAACCCGAAAGCGGAAAGCCCTTTGAGTTCTGCTATGCCTATGCCCCTGGAACGCGGACAAGGATGGGCACCAGGCTCAGGGAGTGGCGGGTTTTGAGTTGGCTGGCTCCATCGCTCAAGCTGGATCCCTACTCAGAAAATTTTCCCCTTTCTGTCAAACCGGATAAAAATGTGGCGATCCCGGATATTCTCGAGATCTTCAGGGATGCTTATGACAATACGGATTTTGATATCACGAGGCAGATGATGACTTCGAACCGCAACGGTGAATATGTCAAGAGCCCAGTGGCTTCACCGTTCATGAATGGGGAGTTGAGGAAGCTCATGAATATCGAGCGGCACAGGACGATCTGTGTGCCTTACGCCACATACCTTCAGGTGACGCAGTCGAGAGAATGGCTTCCGAATCCGATCGGCGGAGTTGTCTGGCTGGGATATGACAATCCTGCGACCACCCCCCACACACCCTTTTATTGCGGCATATCCAGGATGCCTGATTCCTACATGGTCGATGGGAGATGGGGATACCGGACGGATTGTGCTTGGTGGGCCTTTCGAAGAGTGAGCAAATTGGCGCTGTTCCGTTGGCAGGACATGACGCAGGACATCGAACAGGTCTGGAAGCCGATCGAGGAAAAAGCCCTTACTGAACAAGGGACGATCGAAGAGGAAGCCCTACGCCTCTACAAGGAAGATCCCCAAAAAGCCAAAGAGTTCCTCACGAAGTACTGCCTCGACACCGCCAACAACGCCGTCGAGGCCTACTGGACCCTCGGTGACAACCTCTGGTCCAAATACGCTCGGTATTTTTAGACGGAAATTGCATTTGACTAATATTCCGTTTTTATAATATTATATTTTCACCAATCCAAAGAAAGGGGGCATTATGGAAGACAAATTAGAAAAATCTCTTGAAGAGTTATTGAAAAATGTTCAGGGAATTTTGGCTATTTTGAAAGAAAAAGAGATACCGTTAGAAACAAAAAAGCCAGAATATCCGGGCGAGTTTCCTGAGAATAATGTTCACAGGCTACTAAGAATTGTCTGGGTCTATGTGAAAAACAGCGTTTGGGATCAAAACACATCGGTTTATGACCCGAATGAACTCGAAGCTGATATTGATCCAGCTAAATTCAAAATTGAAGCCATTGATGCTTTGGAAAAATTATATGGCGTTCTGGCAGAGCCATGGAAAAAAGTTAGCAATCCGTGTGAAGGTGCGTGGCCTCGCAGGATTCGTGGCTAATATTAATTGATCACCTCATAATCTAGCCCAGCCATCGGTAGAATTATCTTGATCAAAGATGAACTTTTCTGGTCTTAATTTCAACCTTACGGATGATTGTAATTGTAACTGTTCCTATTGTTACCAGAGAAAGGGGGAACTTTACATGGACGCCTCCACGATCGAGAAAGCCGTCGATTTTTTCTTTCCATTTCTCGAAGAAGAATGTTATATCAATTTTTACGGAGGGGAGCCTCTTCTCGCTTATGACTTGATCCAACGCTCGGTAGCTTACATTCAAAAAAACAATCATCAAGAGAAAAAGCATGTTCGATTTTCTTTGAACACAAACGGCGATCTCATCGATGGCAATGTCCTGGAATTTCTCGATCGGATTGGGTTTATAGTTCTTCTAAGCTTTGACGGTCTTGCTCAAGATGTCCACAGGAAAAAGGGGAGTTTTGGAAAGATTGTTTCCTTAATAGATAAAATATTGCAAAGTCCAAATATCAAGCTACAAACCAACAGCGTTTTTACGCCAGAGACCGTTTCCTCTCTGTCCAAATCGCTTCGATTTATCGCAGAAAAAGGTGTCACGGATATTGATTTTTGCCTAGACAAGACGAGTCACTGGAATTCTTCCCCATTACAGGAGTTCGAAAAAGAA
>JASFEP010000339.1:0-5047 GCA_050124775.1 Candidatus Aminicenantota bacterium | reverse complement strand
GGGAAGTGAAGAGCCCGGGACGGAACTCATGCTCCATGAGGATATGACTCAGTATAGCACACACAGAGCCTTTTCCGTTTGTCCCCGCCACATGGATAGAGGGATATCGTGTATGGGGATCACTTAAAGAAGCGAGGATCGTCCTTACGTTGTCAAGCCCGAATTTGATGCCCAAGTTCTGGATCTGGTCCAGATAAACGAGACACTGCTCATAATTCATCGAGGCTTGTTAAGCAAAAGCCGAAGCGTCCTTATGAGATAGCTGCGAAGATATCCGCGCTCCACCACATCATCGAGCATCCCATGGCTGAGCAAGAATTCTGAGCGTTGGAAGCCTTTCGGAAGTTTTTCTTTGATCGTCTGTTCGATGACACGGGGACCGGCAAATCCGATCAAGGCATCCGGCTCCGCGATGTTGATATCGCCCAGCATGGCGTAACTCGCTGTAACCCCGCCGGTTGTGGGATCTGTGATGACCGAGATGTAAGGGATCGCTTCGTCTTCCAGACGCGCGACCGCTGAACTTGTTTTCATGAGCTGCATGAGCGAGAGGACGCCTTCCTGCATCCTCGCACCTCCCGAAGAGGAGATAACGACAACAGGGATCTGATCCGTGAAAGATCTCTCGAATGCTCGTGTGATCTTCTCACCAACCACCGATCCCATACTCCCACCCATAAAGGAAAACTCCATTGCAGAAATAACGACAGGGAGACCATCCATCCTTCCAGTGGCATTGAGCACGGCATCGGGAAGCGAGGTCTTACCCTGGTTTTCTTTAAGACGGGCAGAATAGGATTTCAGATCTTTGAAATCCAATGGATCCTTTGGAAAGATGGCTTCATCAAAAAGCTCATATTTTCCATCGTCGAAAAGCATAGACAGACGTTTCTTTGCGGAAATCCGGAAATGGAAACCGCACTCCGGACAGACATACAGGTTGTCCAGGATGTCTTGTTTATAGAGAATACGACGGCATCTGTTGCATCGGGTCCACAGGTTCGTCATATCAGGAGATTTTTTCCCCTTTAGAAGGAGATGCGGCCTTTTTGGACATCTGAGTAAGATAGGAGAGGACGGTTTCAGGATCGGGAAGGTCCTCTTCGATATCGACCTCATCGGAGAGGAGATTCATGACAGAGCTGACCAACTGTCTGTCATCGAATGGTTTTTCAAAATAATCAGCGGCGCCGAAGGACCGGAGAGCCTCATTCTTGTATTGGGTTCCTTTGTAAAGGCCTGTTACGATGACAATGGGAACGCTCCCCTTTGTTTCTGAGTAGATTTTTTGTGTCAGGTCGAAACCATGGAGCTTGGGGAGCATGGCCTCGAGCAGGATCAAGTCCGGTTTTTCCTCCTTGAATTTCTCGTAGGCCATCTGCCCGTCGTTCGCCGTGACGATAGTTAGGTTGTGGGAGGCAAAAAGGTCTGTCATGTGTTCGAGATTTTTTGCGTCATAGTCTACGATCAATATCTTTTTTTCAGACATTTTTGCCTTTTAATCGAAATAGATTTTATTGAATAAATCCATTGTTGTCAAATCTCCATACTATTTACGAGCGAGTTGTGAATATGATATATTGACCGAAATGAATCCAAAAGAGCCTCTCTCGCTATCCATCGTAGTTCCAGTTTTCAATGAGGAAAAAAATCTGTCCGAACTCTTTGAAGAGATCACGAATTCCTGTCAAGGGCTAAACCTTTCCTACGAGATTATTTTTGTCGACGATGGAAGCTGGGATTTGTCTTTTCCAGTGTTGCGCGGAATACAAAAAGAGAATTCCAAGGTGAAAGTCATCCGGTTGCGAAAAAATTTCGGCCAGACAGCGGCCCTATCTGCCGGGTTTGATCACGCCAAAGGCGAGGTGATCATTACACTGGATGCAGACATGCAAAACGATCCCCGGGATTTCGCGCGCCTCCTCGAAAAGATCCGCGAGGGGTACGATATCGTCAGCGGATGGAGAAAAAAGAGGAAGGATCCCTTTTTTTCACGGCGCATCCCCTCGGCCATGGCCAACTGGCTCATTTCCAAGATCACGCACATCAAACTCCATGATTTTGGTTGCACCCTGAAGGCCTTCCGTAAAGAGGTCGTTCAAAACATCAATCTCTACGGAGAGCTGCACAGATTTATTCCTGCCATCGCCAGCAACATAGGGGTCTCCATCGCAGAGGTCGAGGTGAACCACAGGCCCAGGAAACACGGAAAGTCCAAATACAGCGTGTTTCGATTCGTAAAGGTCATCCTTGATCTTCTGACGGTCAAATTCCTGCTGAGTTATTCCACACGACCTCTCCAGATATTCGGGGTATTCGGATTGGCCAGTGGTATCGTCGGAGTTCTCATAGGCCTCTACCTCTCCTACCAGCGCCTCATCCTTAAGGTGGGGATCTCGGGACGCCCTCTCTTGTTGTTAGCGATATTGCTCGTCGTCATCGGGATCCAGTTCATCACTCTGGGACTATTGGCAGAGATCATGGTCCGCGCCTACCATGAGTCTGTAGACAAGAGGATCTATTTCGTTCGGGAAATCCTTGATTCTGAATCAGATCTGTCCTCCGAATAAAAAAAGAGCGATGAAAATTCTAATGCTCGCCCCTGAACCATACTTCCAGGCGCGGGGAACACCCATCAGCGTCTACCACAGAATAAGAGCTTTGTCCGATCTCGGTCACGAGGTCGACCTCGTGACCTACCACCTGGGTGAGGATAAAGAGGTCAAAAACCTGAAAATTTGCAGGATTCCCAATGTTTTTTTTATAAAAAAGATAAAGATCGGCCCCTCCCTCAAAAAGATTCCCCTCGATTTCCTTCTCTTTCTCCGGGCGATCAGTTTGCTCGTGCGAAACAAATACGACCTGATCTTTTCCCATGAGGAAGGGGCTCTCTTCGGAGTGATCCTGAGCAAATTTGCGAGGATCCCTCATATCTACGACATGCACTCCAGCCTTCCCCAGCAGCTGGAGAATTTCGACTTTTCGCGATCCACGCTGTTGAAAAGAGTGTTTGTGCGTATGGAGCGCTTCATTCTTAAGAATTCCCGCGCGATCATCGTGATCTGCCTCGATCTTCTGAAACAGGTCGAAAAAGAGGGTTACGCGGATCGGGCTATCCTGCTCGAAAATTTCGTCGATCTCGACACCGAGGAATACACCGCAGATGAGATCAGAAAGAAACGTGAAGAATTCGCCTCAGGGGACAAAAGGGTCGTGCTCTATGCGGGTAATTTCCAGCCCTACCAAGGGATCTCACTCCTCCTGGAGGCCGCATCCCGTATCGCAAACGACAGGATCGTCTTTTTGCTCGTGGGAGAGAGCGCTGCGGCTGTGGAGAGGGAAAAGGTCAGGGCTCGAAAATTGGGGATCGTTGACAGAGTCTTTTTCACCGGACAGGTCCCTCCTTCGCAAATGGCGCTTTTTATCGGCTTGGCGGATGTTTTGGTCTCGCCCCGACTATCGGGAACGAACACTCCTCTGAAGATCTACTCTTTTCTCAAGTCGGGCAAGCCGCTTGTGGCCACCAACCTGTGGACGCACACCCAAGTCCTCACCGACCGAATATCCGTTCTCGTCGAACCCGATGCCAATTGTTTGGCCGAAGGGATCGTCTTCGCGCTGTTCGACAGCAGAGCCCAGGAAAAGGCAAAGTATGCGAAGGAAATGGCCGATCGTGACTACACATATCCCCGTTACAAGGAGAAGATCAGCCAAATTCTCGCTAAGGCCGGGAGTCAAAGGACATAAGGATCTCATACGATGAGAGTATTCGTCACAGGAGCATCGGGGTTCATCGGACGCGCCCTCGTTGAGGCGTGTTTACAGAGAAAATGGCATGTTCGTGTTCTTGAGCACACACAGGCTATGGAAAAAGAAGGCATCCCCGGGACGAACTACGGCGTCTTTCGAGGGGACATCACAGATCCGGCTTCTCTGGATGGGATTTTTGAGGGTGTGGATATTCTCTTCCACTGTGCGGCAGCCCTGGGTGCCTCGCTACTGTCAGAGAGCGACTTTTCCCGGATAAACGCTGCGGGGACGGACAACGTGCTTAACGCTTCAAAAGAAGCCGGCGTCTCCAAGGTCGTACACTTCAGCTCTGCGGGTGTTCTGGGGTCGGTCGAAAAGGGAGAGGTCGCCCATGAAGATCAGGCCCCCAATCCTCAGAACAGTTATGACAGGAGCAAACTCGAAGGCGAAAACATCGCGCTTCGCTATGCGGATGAGGGAATGGACATCGTCATCATAAGGCCAGGATGGGTCTATGGACCGGGAGACCGCCGGACATTCAAACTTATCAAGGCTATCGCTCATAGAAGATTTTGCCTCGTAACCAGGGGCGATACATTGCAGACACCCGTACACATCCACGACTTGGTGGAGGGTGCGACTTTGTGCGCAGAGAAGGGGCAAAGAGGCAATATCTACCATATTGCCGGGCGAGAGGTGCTGGCCGTTAAAGACATCGTCACTGCGATCGCATCGGCGACTGGGAAAAAGATCCCTCCATTCTCCCTCCCGCTTTTACCAGTAAAAATGGCGGCCTCCATCCTGGAAAGAGTTTTTGCTCTCTTTCGAAAAGAAGCCCCATTGACCCGGGGCAGATTGAGCTTTTTCATTCACCCCAAACCCCTGGCGATCCAAAAGGCTAGGCGAGAACTCGGATACGTGCCGAAGGTCGAGTTTTCAGAGGGGATCTCACAGACCGTCGAGTGGTCGAAGGCCCACAACTGGCTTTAGCTCTTCAGTGCAAAACATCCTCTGCTTTCGGTTTTTTCCGGTCTGTTTCAAAAACCAGAATGATTCAGGACTTTATTCTTTGATCTTTAAAACCTGACTTTTATAGCAATCCCTGCACCAATCTTTTCCAAGCTCATGAATTGCTTCCTTTTCAACAATACGGCTACAACCGGCACAAACAGGAGATCCTTCCCCAATCGCCCCTCCGGAATGATCCTTTGCCCGATTTCGATTCATGGCTACAACGGATGGCGACCCTTCGTCTTCTCCCTTATTTTTTTTCAAGGCACGTATTCCCAAAAATGCT
>JASFEP010000338.1:0-5120 GCA_050124775.1 Candidatus Aminicenantota bacterium | reverse complement strand
ACGTTGGAGATAAATCGAATTATTCCAATGATAAACTTTATCAGATGGAGTTTCGATTTTTTCTCTCGCCTTCTTCCGCAAGTCCATCTCCGCGGTTACCCAGAGTTGGCAGCAACCTCGCTCACCTCGAAACTCCCTTTCTACAGTGGGAGGAGCCATGTTCAGCTCTAAATATTTATCCAAACGGTAGGCCGCAACCTCCCATTTCCAGCTTTCGAGATATCCTCTCACCAGGCCCTCCGGTTTTTTCCATACAGCATTGCGGCTAATGTCATTCTTTTTAAGGGTAAGTATCCAGGGCGCAGACACAGCCTCTCGACTTCCCAACTGCTGTTCCTCCACAATATCCGCTGTCTTGAGAAACTCCTCCCATTTTTCCCTTTCGGCAATTTCCTCTGGAGTAAATTGAGCTATCGACAGCGCAAGAAATACAAGAATAACCCCAAATCCTAAAATAATTAAGAGTTTTTTTCTCATTTTTTCTCCTCGTTTTTAAGACATAAAATCAGTATAAAACCTCGTCCTCACCGAGCTCTTTGATCCTCTTATCAAGCCAGTCGATTATAAGATCTCTGCGAACGAGGACAGCCTCCATCTCTTTATCTGTAAGATATTCTCCGGCTGCTTCTCGAATAACTTCAAAATTTAAAGCCCTGAGCTTTTCAACAAAAGCATTCGGTAGCTTCTTCATCAGTTTTGGACCGCCTTTAGATTTTTCATCGAAGATGAGAGCCTTTTTAAATTTTTTGGATGATCGAAACGCACGGGAGTGGTCGATAAGAATCATACGCCAGTCTTCGGTATAGAGAATATCTCCCCAATTCCGGTCTTCGTTGGCAATCAAATTATCCCAGGCCCGCTGCAGATATGTTGCTCTATTCAAGGGTTCGATCCTGTAAGAGGGGGTTTTGATTTTTTCATCTTTTTTTGTCCTAAGCATGATCACATTTTCTACCATTAATTGACATGAGCCTTTGTTCCCCTGAAATCTTTTTTCCACTGTGGGTGAAACCATATTCAACCTTAAGAGCTTGTCCAGACGATAGGCTGCAATCTCACATTTCCAGCTGTCAAGAAAACCTTTCAATCGGCCCTCCGGATTTTTCCATATTGCCCTTCTGGTGACACCATCTTTTTCAAGGACGAGCGTCCAGGGTTCTGTAACGGCTTCCCTCTCGGGGAAATCTTTACTGGAGCTGATGATTTCTGCTTCCTGCAGGAATGTTTCCCATTCGGCTCTTTCGTCGAGCTCTTCCGGTAGGAATTGGGCAAAAGCCGGAGTGAATAGTCCGATAACAAAAAACAGAAAGATTAAAATAAAAAGTTCTCTTCTCATCTTATTGACCTCCCTTTTACAAATTTTCATCTTCCTTTGACGGAAATGTGAAGTTTTGAGGCTTCACTCACTTTAATAAGAATTCCAGGTTGTGGTGTCAATAAGCAGAACGGATAATGCATATTATTGCGGACTATTACGCATTATTCCGCCATGACAGATGAAAAGTTTCACTAAAAACAGTCGGATCGCTAAGGATAACAAAACCATGAATATATAAATTAAGAGGAATTCAAGGAAGGAAAAAAGCTATTATTATTGGCTCTTTAAACCGGCCAGTCTTTTTTTCGCATCCTCGATTTCACGAATACCAGGATCGGCATTCTTTGTTAGGGCGAGATATTTATCATAGTGGGTTATCGCCTTTTCTCTCTGTCGCAAATGCTCGAAAACTCTTGCCAGCATGTAGTGGCTGTTCGTAAACACATCACCGTACCACAGTTTTCCGATGGTTAAGTGAGTAATCTTCTCATACTCTTGCTCAGCTGATTCAAAATCGCCTGTTTTGTAATACGCATCAGCCAGGGATCCTAGGAATAGGGAATGTGCCATAGGAAGTCGATAGTGCCATTCATAATGTTGATAAGGAAGAAGCGTCATTGCCTTTTTAAAATTTCCGATTGCTCCCGAAAAATTCTCTTTTATGAGCTCGAGTCGTCCAATCAGATGATAATAATACCTCATGAGTTTTCTGTTCAGCCAATCATCAATCAAGTCTCTGAGTTCATCAGCTATTCGCTGTGCCTCATCCATTGATTTCATTTTTAAATAGATGAGTCCCTTAAGGTGGAGGCTCTCGATTTGTCTGCGTATCGATCCTTCATCCCTAGCGCATTTGAGCGCCGTATTGCATTCATCTAAAGCTTTCACAGGATCTCCGGTCACCAAATAAAAGTAGGCGAGTTCCGAATGAATCTCATGTTTCCAACTGAGCTCACCAACAGTGTCCGCAAATATTACCCCCTGTGAAAATTGCTTTTTAGCTTCCTCGTATCTTCCTTGCATAAGATATAATGATCCAAGATATCTCCTTGCAGAGGCGACATCTATCGAGATGTTCGAATCTAACATATTCATATATTCTCTTTCGGCTTTGTCCAATTCACCACTGCTATGGTAGATATTGCCTTTTATCTCTGAATTCCACGGATCGAGATTTGCTGCCTCATCAAGAGCACGGTCAAATTTCCCTTGACACAGGAATTGAAACGCCAGTTGCCAGCGGACGGAAGGGTGTTCTGAAATATCAAGGAGATAATTTTCAAGAATTTCTCCAGCTTTATCATACATTCCTTTAGCTTCATATGAGGCCACAATTCCCCTATACGGGAAATAGGCAATTTCCTGGTTCAGCACGAATACCCGATACCGTTCTATAGCGGCATCCCATTGTTCCAAGAGTAAATATAGCTCTGCGAGGTCGCTTCCGCCAATGTCATCCGGATAGAGTTGGATAAGTCTCAAACCTGCATCTATGGCCTTATCCCAGGTTCTCTCTGAAGAGCTGTAAAATTGAATCTGGAGATGATATCTCTCTCTTTCGGTTATCCGATCACTGAATTCTAAAGCCTTTTCCGCATATTCTCTGCTCTTTGACAGGAGGCCCAAATTTTTATAACTATCAGAAATTGAAGTGTACGCTAGGGCAAACTCTTCATCGTTTTCCAGGGCTTTGTTCATAGATTCGATGCTCTCGTTATATTCATTGAAGTTATGATGATTTCTCCCCTCGATATAGAGTTTGTATGCCGCGGGAGAGCTAGTGGTTACCTTACCAACGCGCTCATCGATATCGTGTGCGATTGCCTCGTCGGTGAGATTGAGATGGGACTTAATCTTTCTCGTTAAGTCATCGATCATTTCAGAAATACTCGATTCTTCGACACCTTTTACTTTCTCGGTGCCAATAGACTTCATTGAGCGTGCATCTATCACATCGATATCGATCCTGAATTCTTCTCCGAATTTTATATAGCTCCCTTGGATTATGTGTGTCGCATCGAGACCCAGGGCGATTTTTCTTAAATCATTTGATGCAAAACTCTGGGCATTGAGTAAATCCAATTCTACGAGAATCGAAAAAATTTTGTCTTTACGAAAGACACGGACATACTTTGATTGTGAAAGATCTGTTATCAACATATCAGATAAAGCCCATCTCAAATGCTCTAAATTTTTCGTCCCCGAGTTATTTTTGAAGGGCATAATCACGATCGAAGGTTTTAGAGTGGACGTTTCAACAGCTTCCTGGGCCGGGAAAAATCGTAAAATGATCATTGTGCTAATCACAAGAGAGAGGAGAGCCAAGGTAATTAAGGAGAAGGTTTTATATTTTTGTATGAGCGAGATGAAGATATTTTTTTTGGCAACCTCCCCCTCGCGCAGCATTTCTTCCAGCCATCTGTCCAATTCTTTTTTATAGGCAAACACTCTGGCTTTAGGAGAGTCCTCTATCCTATGAATGGGAAGGGCATATCGCTTCTCCCAGTACTGACAGGTGCGGATATTGCGATTAAGGTAGGCAGAGATCTCCTTCCAAGATTCAAGCAGTTCTTTTTCTTCCACTCTGTTTCATCCTAAGGTTGGGATTAGTGGTCATTTCAACCCAGCCAACCTCTCCCTTGCATCATCCACTTCAGCTATCCCCGGATCAGCATCCTTCACAGGTCAAGGAATTTCTCGTAATTCTCTAAGGCTTTCGTCTGCTAGTATATTACAGTTTGAAATTATCATCGTCTTAGCTCTGCTTCAATGACTCAAACCGGTCCAAAGTGTGGACCCCATTGCTCTGCCATCTGTTTCCCTCGAATGAGCAGATCATCCAACTCTCTCTTATCCAAAGCTTTATAGCCCCGGCCTACCTCTGTTACAAGGTTTATTTCTTCAATATTCTTACAGCCGATGACTGCGGAACTCACTCCAGGCAGACCAAGTGCATAGCGGATTGCAGGCTTAAAATCTGCCCCATTAATCAAAGCTCTTTGTTTGCGTGTACCATAATTCAAGTCAACAGCACCACCCAGGACTTTCATAGCTATCACACCAACATTATATTTCGTTGTTATGGGTAATATTTTGCCTTCAAAATTGTAGGTATGACGGTCCACAAAATTGATGACAGGCATGACTACATCGAATTCACCTGTTTCAAGGATTTTAACAAACTGGTCGGTTTTCATATGTCCGCTCACTCCTATATAGCGGATGAGACCTTGCTTCTGGGTAGCTTTTAATCCAGAGAGTATGCCGTTGGCCTCAAAAATGGTCTTGAGATCAAACATGCCAATGTTATTTATTAGCACCGCATCTATGCATTTCACGTCTAAACGGCGCGCACTTTCCTGCACTTGAGCAATAACTTTTTCCTTTGACTGCTCCCAAATCTTTGTCATTAGAAAGACGTCATCACGACAATTTTTTATTATCGTGCCAATCCATTTTTCAGCATTTCCATAGTCAGGCTGCATATCAAATAGACTGATTCCATTATCGATTGCTGCCTTTACTCCTTCCTGAAGTTCTGTTTTTGTGTAGCCACCAAGGCCAAGAGGCCCAAGACCAAGGCCAATTAGGGATACTTTGACTCCTGTGCGTCCTAAGGTCCTCTGAGGCATTGTGTTTTTTTGAATTGTCTTTTTACACGAAAAGAAAGAAGAAGTAGCTAAGACACCAGTCATTTGAGTCAATCGCCCAAGGAAATGCCTTCTTGTATATTCTTTATTATATTTGGGAAATTTGATAGCCAATATTATCCCCTTTAAGAGCTTGACAAAAGAGTACCAAT
>JASFEP010000337.1:0-5137 GCA_050124775.1 Candidatus Aminicenantota bacterium | reverse complement strand
GGGGATGGAGATAGAGGCCGTCGTTATCAAAAAGTTTGGGGAAGGGGCTAAAGTTCTGACATCCAACTTCATCCCTGTGCGGGTGCCCTTTTGCCCGGTCGATAAAAAACAGCGGATTACGATCAGAATCACACAGGTTTATAACACCCAGACAGAGGGGCGGATTTGTGAAGGAGCCGCCAAGTCCTCTTGTGAGAATGTTCGATGAAAAAATCCTCCGAGGGGAATCCCACAGCCCTTTCACCCCCTATCAGAATCCTTCCCGAAACGGTCTCCCAGAAGATCGCAGCTGGCGAGGTCATCGAGCGGCCCTTCTCGGCAGTCAAGGAACTGGTGGAAAACTCTCTGGACGCCCTTTCTACGGATATCAAAGTCGAGCTCGAAGGCGGGGGAAAGAATTTGATCAGGGTCGCGGATAACGGTAGGGGCATGAAGAGAGAGGATGCCGAGATCGCGTTCGAGCGGCACAGTACGAGCAAAATATCCGACGAACTCGACCTGGAGAGGATCGAAACCTTGGGATTCCGGGGCGAAGCGCTTCCCAGCATATCGGCTGTGTCGAAAGTCGTCTTGAAGACCGCTTACCAGGGGGAGGAACGGGGAACTTTGATCGAGCGCGAAGGGGAAGAACTTCTCCGCCTTTCCGATGTGGGTTTTCCGCAGGGAACGAGCGTTGAAGTGAGAGAGTTGTTCTTCAACTTGCCCGCGCGCAGGAAATTCCTCCGGTCCGATAGGTCCGAGCTCAACCAGATCGTACGCTATCTAACCCAGATGTGCCTGGCCCATCACGATGTGGGTTTTTCCCTGCACCATGAAGGCAGATCTGTCTTCAATTATCCACCGGTGGACACTCTCAAGGAGAGGATCTTTCAGGTTTATGGGAAAGCTGTTGTGGAGAATCTGATAGAGATCTCTCATGCGGAGGGACAAAAACGTTTGTCCGGTTACGCCAGTCGCCCTCCTTCGGGACGCAAAGACCGGAAAAGACAGTTGTTCTTCGTGAACGGCCGCCCGGTTAAGGACAAAATATTGCAGGCTGCGCTGAACCAGACCTACTCGGGCTTTCTGGAAAAGGACTCTTATCCCGAGTCCTATCTTTTCCTAACGATCGTCCCTTCTGAAGTGGATGTGAATATGCATCCCGCGAAAGCAGAAGTGCGATTTGTCGATCCCAACTCGATCTTTCGTCTAGTTGCGAGAGGCCTGGAAGGGTCGTTGCTCGCAAGTTTGGGCGTTAAAGACGTGTATCTCACCGATGAAAAAAAACAGCCGGAGACCCGGATCGAAGAACGGCATCATCCCTCGGTGTGGGGTTTTGATAGGCAGAAGCAAAGGTCATCCTTCGAATTATTCCCACAAATGGATGAGGAAGGGACTCAATCCCCCCGAGTTCTCGGCCAATATAGGAATCTTTATATTATTGTTACGGATGAAGAAGGAATACGGATCATCGACCAGCACAACGCTCATGAGCGTATCCTGTTCGAAAAATATGCCGAGCTCGACCGGACCAAAAACTGGCCTCGGAAATTGGCCCTGCTTCCCCTTCTTTTCGATCTTTCTCCCTCTCAGGAAATAAGCTTCGAAGAAAACCGTGAGCTGCTGGAGGATGCGGGTTTCCATGTGGACGCCATGGGTGGCCGCAGTTTTGCGCTTAAAGAATATCCGGATATATTCGAGGAGGAGGAAGCCAAGGATGTTTTTCTTTCGCTCATTGAAGAAATGAGCGCAAAAAAGATCGAAGATAAAAAAAAGGCGATCTTAGCCACACTTGCGTGCAGGACAGCGATCAAAGCCGGAGAGTTTCTTTCTTTCGATAAAATGTCCTACTTGGTGGAAGAGCTGGAAAAAACCGAAAATCCATCCCTTTGCCCCCATGGTCGGCCGATCCAGGTGAAGATCGATAGGTCCACGATCGAAAAAGGATTAAAACGATCCTGATCTAACGCTCATACAAGTCTGTGATATCAGATATCCGAGTGATAAGATTATATGATTTCGAAAACACGCTCAGTTTCCCCAGCGAAGAGACTTCGCTCGGATGTGGGGCTTCGGTTACATCTCCATCCTGGAGATGTGCCATGCCCGCTCTGCCCTTCTCACGGTTTTCTCCACCACACAATCTGATCACTTATTAAAGCATTCAAGAAACAATGCATACAACAGATCTCGAATCGCAGATTGTCTGATTTCTTTTTTTATATAAAAAGTGTAAAATAGGTGCCCCAGATAGTTTGGAGATCGTTTCTTGCATTCCCTTACTCAAAGGTCCGATATCTCCAATTGTCGGGCGAGAATAATTCCGGGGAGTAGCGCAGCCTGGTTAGCGCGCCTGCCTTGGGAGCAGGAGGTCGTCGGTTCAAATCCGGCCTCCCCGATTTTATAACAAAGCGTTCGAGCGCCGCAGGTGGTTATCTTGACCGTTGAAAAAGCAACGGAGTTGCGCTATATTTGATTCGCTTCCATACACGGTTCGAGAACCCTGTAAGAGTCCGGATAATCAACGAGGACTGGATAGACCGTAAAGGTTGCGCCTGTAGCTCAGTTTGGATAGAGCAGCTGCCTTCTAAGCAGCGGGTCGGGAGTTCGAGTCTCTCCAGGCGCGCCAGTTAACCTCCTTATTTTCAATAGTTTTCCTCATTAACACAGTTTAGCCATTTTTAGTTATTTTGGGTTATTTTTAGCCCAAAATGTCAAAAGAGCGTCAAATCTCTACACCGTAAAACGAGTTTTAGTAGCAAATATTGATTGTTTCTAGCAGGATATTGAATAGTGCTTGGGGGGATTCACTTTGTTTCGTTTCGGATATTGTGGCATGACTGGGATTTTTGTTGACATAGGTTGCCAGGTTTGATTGAATTATCATCAGTCAAGAGGGTTTCTAAAGAGATAGCGAGGGGTAGATGAACAATACTCTTAAAATCATGTTTTTAAGCATTTCTATTTTGATTCTGATTGTGGGCTGCGAAAAACAAGTAGAAGTAGAAAGTTATATGGAAGACGGAGTAGAGGTTATTGTGAATTATTTGGAGCCTTACAAAATTAAGGGAGAGCCAACCACACTCCATCTTGAGGAGAAATTCACAATCGATACCGAGAAAGATGAAATTGCTGAAATTGGATTAACAGAGGTTTATCATTTTGATGTTGATTCAGAGGGGAATATTTATTTCACAAAATGGCAAAGTGAAAGAGATTTAATCCTTAAATTTAATCAAAAAGGGAAGTTTGTAACTTCTTTTGGACGCATGGGAGAAGGTCCTGGCGAGATTGCAAGGGGTCGCAACCTTAACGTAAGCACAGAAGATGAGATAATAATTTCAGACCCTACAAGGAGGATTAATTACTTTACTAGAGATGGAGACTTTAAGAGATATGTAAAACTAGAGCCAAATATTGACTTTACACAAGATTTAGAAAATGGAAATTATCTTGTCCAAAAAGTAATTCTTCATCCAGATGCGGAGTATGCAGAATGGGCTCGATGTATATGTGATAATAAGTTTGTTGAAATAAAGGAACTTGATAGATACAGACGTGCACATTATCAAATTGGCGTTAAGCAGGGGTATCCATTTCACAATTTTGTTCATTTTGTTTCAGGAAGGAAAATCTATGTCGGAAATACTGAGAATGGCTATGAAATAAGGAAATATGACTTAGAGGGAAATCTAGAAAGAAGGATAAAGAAAGAATATCTTCCCGTTTTAGTTTCCGAAGAAAAAAAGAAAGAATTTGAGAAAGACTTGGGGGGTCCAACAAGAACAAAGGGAATATTCTTTCACAAATATTACCCTCCTTTTCAATATTTATTTTTAGATGATGAAGGAAATCTATTTGTCAAGACTTATGAAGAGGGTGAAAATCCTGGTGATTATATGTATGATGTTTTCAATTCGGAGGGGATTTTTATTCTACGTGTAAGTCTTAGGAATTTTTTTATGTATAATCTTTTCAATTTCCAATTTGCTACAGCTAAAAATAAGTGTCTCTACTGTATCAGAGAAAAAGATAGCGGGTATACAGAATTGGTGGTTTATAAGATGATTTGGGAATATTAAACACTAAGAAGTAAACTTTGAAGGAGGTTTAAATGAAAAAACTGTTTATGGTTTTGCCTTTGGTCATTCTGCTTTGTTTTACTTTTGGCTGCCAACAGGGTGAAGAGGTTGCTGAGGAGCCTGTGGTGGATATTGCTGCTGAAACTGAAGCAATGAAAGAGGTTTTTTGGGCTTATGCAAACGACCTAGCAAAAGATGTAGAACTCTCGGCATCTACTCTAACAGATGATGTGATTACCTTTAGGGGGGATAAAGAAACTTTTGTTGAGTGGGTTAAAAACAATCGTTCACAAGGTTCATATGTGAAGAACCACTCTATCCTCAAAATTGAGCTTTCTGCTTCTGGTGATATGGGGTATGTTGCGTTTGGCTTTGACTATGTTCGAGAAGAGGAGGGGGAAGAAGTGGTCACGGGCAAAGGATATAACGTTATAGTTTGTATGAAACAAGCAGACGGTACTTGGAAGATAGCAGCACTATAATAATCATAAGACGAAAAAATCATGCCGTAGAAGTATTTATTGTCTTAGTGTGCATTCAATAGGAGGAAACTATGAAAAAACTATCAATTATTCTTCCCCTGGCTCTGATTCTCTGTCTCATGGTCAGCTGCCAGGACAAGGAAGCGATGGCAGAGCTTGAAGAGTTCAGAGCACAGGTAGCACTTGAGGAGCAGAATGAAGCCCTTTATAGAGAAATCATTGAAGAGATAAACAAAGGTAACTCTGAATACTTCGATGAATTTTATTCCCCTGACTCTCTTTACTACATGGTGTCTAATAGTCCCAAACCCCTAACCCGAGAAGAATATCAACAATTTGTTAAGGGATTCTTCCAGGCATTCCCTGATTTAAATTTCAGTATTGAAGAATTATATGCTGTAGGGGACAGGGTTATTGCTAGATTAATCCTTAGGGGAACTCACAAAGGGGATTGGCGTGGTATCCCTGCTACTGGGAATAAGTTTGAAATGAGCTCAACGTTTATAGTCCGTATTGAGAATGGAAAAGTTGTGGAGGAAAGGGAAGATTTTGACCAGTTAGGTTTCTTGCAGCAGCTCGGATGGGAGCTAAAGC
>JASFEP010000336.1:0-5142 GCA_050124775.1 Candidatus Aminicenantota bacterium | reverse complement strand
CTCCTTCACACCGACCACTTCAACTTTTAATTCCCTCATATGTCCTCCTCTTCATCTCTACAATATATCGATGAAAATAAAAAATCAATTCACAGATTGACAAATCAGAACAAATTATTTTACAATGATTTGCCGATTACAGTGAATACAAGGAGGCAATAATGGCAAGAGCTGAGCCCAATGTCGTTCCTTTATGTGATGTCTTACTTGTGCTGCTCATCATCTTCATGGTTATCACTCCGATGGTCCAAAAAGGCATAGATGTGAAACTGCCTGAGACCACAGCGGATACGAGCGCAACGCCTCAAGGATTGATCGTCCTGACTCTGAAAAAAAACATGAGCGTAATGATCAACCAAGAGCAGATTTCCTTGGAAATGCTTCCCGGCAGACTTAGAAACCTCTATTCCACACGGCAGGATAAGACTATATTCATCAGAGCCGACGCTAAAGTTCCCTACTCTCGCGTCGTCGATCTTATCGATATCGCAAAGGGAGCCGGAGTGGAGGTCACAGGAATCATCCCCGAATACTTCACTGAAGAAGACGTAACATAGTACAGATTTTTCAAATCTTTATGAAAGATCCTAATCACATGATGAAGAATTATCTTATCTATTTTCTGATTTTTTTCGGGGCATCTCTGATTCTTTGGGGAGATACAGAATTACTCGGCGATATTACCAGGGAAGATATCCTCCAAAGTTGTCCCGATTGGGAAGAAGTTATACACTCTTACACTCCGGACGAAGAAGCCATTGAAAGCCTACAGACCCTTTCTTACCAAGTCGAGATAGAAGTCGTGCTGGGAACTTGGTGCCCTGACAGCAAAAGACATGTCAGTGAGTATTTTAAAGTTCTCGACAGATTAGACAATTCCAATTTTCTCTCGACTTATATCGGGATACCCAGGAATAAAGAGGCAAGAGAATCCTATATCAAGGGCAAAAATATTCAAAAGGTTCCCACTTTTATCGTTCGTGTGGAGGGTCGAGAGATCGGTAGGATTATAGAGATCCCGACAAAATCGATCGAGCACGACCTGCTCGGAATTCTAAAGCAATAACCATCAGGCCTTGATGGGGCCTATAATTTCTCTCGAGATGACCAGCCTCTGGATCTCATTCGTACCTTCATATATCTGAAGGAGTTTGGCATCCCTCATGAGCTTCTCCATAGGATAGTCTCTCATATATCCGTACCCTCCTAGAATCTGCACAGCTTCTGTGGTTACACGCATGGCGATATCCGAACCATATGCCTTGGCCATAGCCGATTCCTTGCCACAGGGCAATTTCTTATCCAGCAACCATGCTGCATGCCAAACCAGGTGTCGTGCGGCATTGATCTCCATGGCCATCTGAGCGATCTTGAAGGCATTGTTTTGGAAAAGAGCGATAGGTTTTCCGAATTGTATTCTGGTCTTGGAATATTCAACGGCATATTCAAGAGCTGTTCTTGCCACGCCAACACCGGCTGCACCCACGGGGGCTCTTGTCCTGTCAAGGGTTTTGAGCGCAATAATAAAACCCTTTCCCTCCTTGCCCAGCAAGTTCTTTGCAGGCACTCTGACATCCTCAAAAATCACCTCTGCCGTGTTGGATGCCCGGTGTCCCATCTTGTCCTCTTCTTTCCCGATACTAAGTCCTGGCGTTTCACGGGGGACAATAAAAGCACTCATTCCACGGGCCCCTTTACCAGGGTCTGTGAGAGCAAAAACGACATACTGACTGGCGATCGCTGCGTTGGAGATGAAACACTTAGCTCCGTTGATGATATATTCATTTCCCACTTTCTCCGCTTTCGTTTTTAACGATCCGGCATCTGAACCTGCCTCTCTTTCTGTAAGACAGAAAGCTGCAAAAGACATCTTCTTCGTTTGTGGCGTAAGGTAATTTTTCTTTTGCTCATCCGTGCCGAATAGAATGATGGGTGTATATGCCAAGGCATTGACCATCATGGTGGTGTACATTCCCGCACATCCCGCGGCCAGTTCTTCGCTGATAATGACTGTATCGACATCGCTCAACCCTCCGCCGCCGTATTCTGAGGGGATCGTGCATGTCAGGAAACCCACTTCGAATGCCTTTTGCATAACGTCTTCTGAAAACTCATCGCCCTTATCGTATTTGGCCGCATTGGGCCTCATTTCTTTCAGGGCGAACTCTCGTGCCATCTCCTGGAGAGCCTTTTGCTCCTCTGTCAGACTAAAATCGATCACTCTGTCCTCCTCACTATGATTGGTATAAGGTCATAATTTTTATGATCATAAAATTCATCAAAGTTTATACTTCAATATGATAATGAAGTCAATTTATCTTTCACGAAGTCTTGAAGACAATTTTCTCTCTGGCCATATCATAAACTGGGTTTGCGATCTCGAATAATTCACTGACGATATCTTGAGGCCGGATCAGTTTTTTTGGATCGAATGCAACATCCAAAATGAGCTTTTGGCTGTCCTGGTCAACACGAAAATCGACCTTCGACGCATTCTCGTTTTCTCTCATATGCCTTTCAACCAGACCTTCAACGATCCCCACACCATCGAACGGACGTCGCTTCGTGTCTTTTTGAGAAATTTCGAGTCTATCCAAAACTTCATCAGCACTCAGATCCAGAGAATAAAGGATCCGTTGGATCCTCTCGATCAGTGGAGGATCGTTCCAATCCACTCCTTCTAAATGCAAAAATCGGACTCCTGAGGGAAGGAAGGAATTGAGGCGATCGGCAAATTCGTCCTGAGGAAGGCAGGCATCCGATCGGAACTCGATCACCTCAGCCCTCCCTTCCATGCCCAAGGGAAGAGCGGGTGGATAAGAAACGATCATCTTGGGATGAAATCCCTGTGTATAACACACTGGGATACCAGCTCTTCGAAAACCTCTCTGAATGATGTTGTTTAAATCCGAATGGGAGAAATATTTTGCTTTGTCTGACTTGCTGTAAAAGGCCAAATATCTGGAGGGACTGCCGGATTTTTTTCCGAAAGCGGGAAATTTTGTCTCGAGGGGCTCGATTTGTGCTTCGGCGTCTCTTATCAACAGGGACGCGAGCGAACATCCTCGACATTCTGCACACGATTTATCCATACAGTTGGGAGAAAATTCTTCCTGGCGGGCTTTGGCGAGCTCAGAGATCAGATGTGACTTTTTGATGCCGGTATCAATATGATCCCAGGGAAGAATATCCCCCTCTTTCAAACCTCCTAAATAGCCATGATAATTTATATCACACGCTTGAAATGCATCTTCCCAATATTGAAATCGGAAGAGGTCTGACCAGCTGTCAAAACGCGCTCCTCTTTTCCATGCCTCAACGATAACAGAATTCAATCTTCTATCTCCCCTGGAAAATACAGCTTCCAGCAGCGCATTCTTTAGATTGTGCTCTTTAAATTTGATAAAAGGATATTTCTTCAAGCGGGATTTAACATAGGAATATTTCTGGATAAGAACGTCCTCTTCCTCCATATTTTCCCATTGGAACGGCGTGTGCGCCTTGGGAATAAACGATGAAATGCTGAGGTTTATCTGCGGTGGTTTCTTTAGTATCCCGTAGCCCAGCCGGATGATTTCTCTCACCAGAGCAACTATACCATCCAGGTCTTCCTCCCTTTCGGAAGGAAGTCCCACCATAAAATACAGCTTGAGATGCCTCCAACCCCGGGCAAAGGCATTACGGACAGCCTCCCAGATATCCTCATCATTTAAGCTTTTGTTGATGACTCTCCGTAATCTCTCGGTACCAGCTTCGGGCACGAGCGTAAATCCCGTTTTCCTCACCCTGAGTATGTTTTCGGCCAACTCCGATGACAACCCTTTCGGCCTGAGTGACGAGACGGATAAAGAGATCTTCCGATCCTGGAATTCATCCATCAAAACTTGGGCTGCTTGATCCAAGTAAGGATAGTCACCGATGGAAAGAGCTGATAAGGAGGCATCTTCGTATCCTGTGTCTTGGACACAATCAAGAACTGTTTGTGCCACATCTGTAGGATTTTTGACGCGGGAAGGGAAATACAGCTGGGTCGCTTGGCAAAACCGGCAGCTCTGGGGACAGCCCCGCTCCACTTCTACGGATACCCGATCAAAAACAACCTGGATATTGGGAACGACGACATTTTTGGGAAAATGGGCAGCAGAGAAAGATGAGAGCACTCTTTTTTTGATCCTGGCTGGAGCACCGTGCTCCGGAGTTACCGCCATCAATGATGATCGCGATGGATAATAAGCGCTGTAAAGCGAAGGAACATAAACCCCTTCGATCTTCCCTTTGGACTCCGATTGCCTCTTCATTTGAAGGAAGGTGTCCAGAATCTCGAATATGGCCTCTTCACCATCACCGACAAGGAAAAGATCGAAAAGATCGGCGACCGGCTCCGGATTAAAAACGGCAGGGCCTCCAGCAATGACCAACGGAGTATCCAGACCTCTCTCCTTGGACAGAAGAGGGATCTTTCCAAGATCGAGGATCGACAGGATGTTGGAGTAATTGAGTTCATAGAGGAGCGAAAAACCCAAGATGTCAAACTCTGAAAGAGGGATCCTGTTCTCGAGTGAGAAAAGAGGAATATTTCTATCTTTGAGTTCCTTTTCAAAATCGGGCCAGGGAGCAAAAACCCGTTCGGCAAGAACGGAGGGCGATCTATTTAAGAGAGAGTAGAGAATCTTCTGGCCGATATGCGACATGCCGATCTCATAGAGGTCGGGAAAAACGAGCGCGATCTTGGATTGGACACGTTCGGGATCCTTGATGACAGCATTCCACTCTCCACCTACATAGCGTCCGGGCTTTTGAACATTTCTGAGTGCCTTATCCAAATTTTCTGAGATCATCGTAAGAAACCATCTTACAATTTTCACCAAAGCCAAGCAACTGAGTGATCGGCGGCTTACCTTGGGTCGGCGCCCGTAAAGCAAAAGATTCTGACAATAAAATTTTAATGGCTTTGGATATAAATCTGTCAGCAGCCTTTATGAATCATTCCTCTCTTAGAGGAAGCATTCACGAGTTGAGGTCGCTGCAAAGGCAAGGCAGTGGCTCATGAAGATGGTGTGAACACCCTCGTAGGGGCTACAACGAAGCCGATGTTGTGAGATTGGTTCGCCCGAAGGGTAAAAAAATGCCGATTATAAAGAG
>JASFEP010000335.1:0-5152 GCA_050124775.1 Candidatus Aminicenantota bacterium | reverse complement strand
TGTCGAATCCAGTCCATCAGAGGAAAATGTTAAATCCCGATCAGTAAGCATATGGAGTGACGGTACAAGGCTATCAGGCAATCTTTTTTTTCCCGTTCATATGAACGAGGAAAACAAGCTCCCGGGCATCATATTATGCCATGGTTGGGGAGGGTTACGTGTCCATTTGAACCAGGCTTATGCGCCGCACATCGCAGCTGCCGGTTATGTGGTTTTAACGTTTGACTATCGCGGCTGGGGAGACAGCGATTGCCGATTGATCCTGAAGCAAAAGATGCCGGAATGGGACAAAAACGGGGAGGCTGTGGTTAGAGTTCAGGCCGTCCGATCACTGGTGGATCCTGTTGACCAAACTGAAGATATTACGAATTGTATCAACTTTATTGTCGGAGAGCCCAATGTGGACGCAGAACAGATCGGTCTGTGGGGCACAAGCTACGGGGGCGGCCATGTGCTCTACGTCGCTGCCCACGATAAGCGTGTCAAATGCATCGTAAGTCAAGTGCCCTCCATGGATTCCAGGGGAATTCCTCACTATTTGAAACGGGCCCCTGAAAAGGAAAATACTCAGCGGGCTCGAGGCGATATCGATCCTGTGCCACAGGGTTTTACGGCTTTCAACCTCCCAGGCACTCCTTATGTCTCTCGCATGGCAAACTATGCCCCTGTTGAATTTGCCAGCCTGCTGAAAATTCCAATGATGGTTATCGTGGCCGAAAAGGAAGAGCTGATGGACAACAACGTCCATGGCTTTTTAGCCTACAAACGCGCGAAAGATAATGTCCCAGCCAGGTATGAGATCATGAAAGGCCTGACTCATTTTGACATCTATGCGAAAGGCCGTATGAAAGCAATCAATCTGGCTGTTAATTGGTTCAACCAGTATCTCAAATAATATGAACCGATTTGAAGAGCATGAGAAATCCTTTATAGGTCAGGAGAAATACCGAATGAACGGTTACGCAGGAAAAATACTCAAAATAGACCTATCGGAACGAAAAGCCGGCATCATACCCACGACTAAGTACGAACATTGGATGGGAGGACATGGGATGGGATCGGCCATATTTTTTGACCTGGTCAAAGACAAAACGATCGATGGTTTTGATCCGGCCAATGTGGTAACTATTATGACCTCTCCCCTATCCGGAACTTTGGTTCCGGCCGCTTCGGGCCGTACGGAGGTGCAGGGCATCGGTGTTCAGTCCTATCCGATCGGCTGGTTCACACGGAGTAATCTCGGTGGCCGCTTTTCGGGTATGCTGAAGTTTGCCGGATGGGATGGGATCGTCATCCAAGGGAAAGCCGATAGACCGGTCTGGATCGACATTCGAGATGGCGATGTTCGAATCAGGGACTGTGCTTCCCTGTCACTTTGGGGGAAGGATACGTGGGAATGCCAGCAAATCATCTGGGATTATGTTCTCGCTGGAGGTACGTATGGCGATTGGAACAGTCTCGCCGGTAAAGAAGGAGGCAAGACAACGCAGCGGCCGGCGGTGGTGACCATTGGTCCCGCCGGAGAGAATATGAGCCGCTTGGCCTGCCTTATACACGATGCCAGCAATGCCGCAGGACAGGGAGGATTCGGGGCTGTTTTTGGATCCAAAAACCTCAAGGCGATCAGCGTGATCGGAACCGGGCACATAGGAATCGCCGAACCAAAAATGTTTCTAGCTACTCGTCTGTGGCATAAGAAAAATTACGCCTTCGATCTTGGCCGCTTGAAAGAAACCTGGGGCTCATTCAAATTTCAGAGTCCGCCTGCACCGATCATTCTGTGGGCCAAAGGTCGCCCGAATATTGACCAGAGACCCCAGGCCTGTTTAGGATGTCATTCGGGCTGCCGGGCCAGATACAAGGACACCAGAGGCAATGAGGCGTCATGCTTTTCCTCCGTTTTTTACTGGGACGCCAGAAGCCTTGATATCCAGCGATCTGCGTCTGATCTGATCAATCGATACGGCCTCAATGCTGTGGAGCTGTGTTTGGGTCTCTTGTGGATCCAGATTCTTCAACAGTCCGGTCGGTTGAAGACAGCTAATATCCCTGACTGCCCTCTGGATTTCCGTAAATACGGAAGTCAAGAGTTTGTCGAGCAATTCGTGAGGATGCTCACTTATGGGAACGACGGCAATGGTCATGAAAGCCAGTTCGGCAGAGATATTTCCAGCGGATTCGTGAGGGCCGCCGAAAAATGGGGGCGACGAAAGGAGGACCTTGCGTCCGGAATACTTGCCTTCCCCTATTGGGGCATACCCGTACACAAAGAGCCCAGAGCTCAAGTCTATTGGGGCTACGGAACCTTGCTGGGCGATAGAGATATCAATGAGCACGATTTCGACTGGATCAAATGGGATGCATCCACCGCAAAAAGAGAGCGAAGGGAGCCTAGCTTGTCTGCCGAAGAAGTCGTGAAGATCGTGACCGACAAAATGGTTCCTTTTCAAGGGGACCTGGATATGCTCGATTTCAGTGAGAATAACATCTATTCTGAGCACATGGCCAAATTGGTCGCCTGGCACCGGTATTTCACCCGGTTCTGGAAACAATCAATGCTTTTCTGCGATGTCCGTTGGCCTGATTTTGTGAATATTCACCGGCCTGATAATGTCGGATCGACGGGTATTGCTGAACCCAAATATGTCAAAGCGGTGACGGGAAAGGACTTTTCGTTTCTGGACGGGATAGATCTCGGCCGCAAGATCTGGAATCTGGACCATGCCATCTGGACCCTTCAAGGCCGACACAGGGATATGGTTCATTTCGTCGATCACATCTATGAGAAACGACCTCTTTTCCCTGCCGATGTCCCTAATGCCTACATGCCGGGAAAAGAGAACGGCAAATGGGATTACTACGGTTACTCCCGGAGAACGCTGGACAGAGACAAATTCGATGAATTCAAAACTCGGTTCTATCGACTCCAGGGTTGGGATGAAAGCTCTGGTTATCCCAAAAGAAGTACGCTCGAATCCCTCGGGCTGGATTACGTGGCTGATGAGCTCGAGAGAAACAGCAAGATCGGAAAAGAGGGCTGAAAGAGCCTGGATGTTGAGTGGGTTAGCTGAATTAAGGCCTCAACGCTGGCGCATTTTGAAGGGGGAAGATAAGTCTACGCCCGATCGACACGGCGCCATCCGCTTTTTTAGTCAAACAAAAAATAAATGAATGTCAAAACATAGAAAATGAAAAAAACGCTCGGCAGAATCCAGGTAAGATGGCGCGGTTTGGCAGCACCGACGAATCCATCCATCCGCTTGAATCCTTTCACCGGATATTCCAGGAGCTCCTCCTCATCAGGGCTTTCTATTTTCCTGATTTCGGGATTGAAAAAGAGGCCTTCATCAGAAAAAAAATACTCGCCAGAAGTATTCATCTTTCGTTCGAGGTATCTAGCCTGAAAGTACCGAAGCTTCAGCTTGAGCTGCAATCTCAAAGAGGTTGCGATCCAGAATGTGCATAAGTACATACCGATGAGAAGCCAGAACAGGGAAAAGGGATAGCCGAAAAAACGTGCCGGTCGAAGGACAGTCGTAGAGACGAGGAAAACAAGAACATTGACAATCAAATAGGTCAACTCAGAGCGGGTCATCCGGTTTTCAATGGTAGAAATCATGTTCATCAAGCCGAGATATTTCTGCACTGTGAGTTTCATTTCGTCCTTTGTTTTATCCATGATACTCTCCTTCAATTTAGTCGTACAGATTCGCTAAATATGTTTTAAAAATAGGAATCGCATTGGAGAGCGGATTTTAACATGTTTTATTGCTCAGGAAAAAAATAGCGACAATTTTGATTGATAAAATAACAATGCTCATTATTGAGAATGTTCATTGCGAGGAAGAAATTCTGATCAATCTGGCATTAAAATGGTATATTCTTATTATATTTATACAAACAAAGTCATACAAACAAAGTAACAATCAACCTTATAATCTCAAGCGGAATTGCCGTTATTGACACGAGATACAATCTTGAAGACACTGATAGAGAGGGACCTGAACAGACGAGATTGAAATGACATGGTACAACAAGCTGCCCAAGGTCGAATTGCATGTCCATCTTGAGGGAGCGATACCCCACGGCGCGCTGTTCGATTTGATACAGAAGTATGGAGGAGATCCATGCCTTCCGGATGTAACGGCACTCGCAAGGCGTTTCGAATACAAGAACTTCGCTCAGTTCATCGATACCTGGTCGTGGAAGAATCAGTTCTTACGCGAAAAGGAGGATTTCTCGCACATTGCCGAGCTCACAGCCAGGGAAATGGCGCACCAGAATATTCGCTACGCCGAAATGTTCTTTTCTCCTTCGCTTTTTATCCGGCATGGACTCGAGGTGCAAGAAATCGCCCATGCAGTCAGGAAGGGATTGTCCAGAGTTCCTGAAATCAAAATTTCGCTTGTTGCAGACCTGGTTCGAGACTATGGTCCGGAATCTGAAATGACAACACTCGAGAGACTGAATGAAGTCAAAGGTGAAGGCATCATTGGAATCGGAATCGGCGGATCGGAACATGAGTTTCCCCTAAAACCCTTCGAATCATTGTATGCGGAAGCCCGCAGGATGGGATTTCGCACCACTGTGCACGCAGGTGAGATAGCAGGGCCTGAGAGCATTTGGGATGCCATCAGGCATCTTCATGCTGAAAGGATTGGACACGGAACGAGTGCACACAAAGATATTGAACTCTTGGACTACCTCGGAGAACACAAAATCCCTCTCGAGCTTTGTCCTGTTTCAAACGTTCGAACAGGAGTTATCCCTAACATCGCAGAGCACCCGATTCGGGAATATTTTGAACGTGGGATGATCATAAGCGTGAACACCGATGATCCCACGATGTTTGGTACAACTTTGGAGAAAGAGTATGAATTGCTCGTAGAGGAGTGTGGATTCACAAAGGATGAGATTTGCGAACTTATACTCCTCGGCATAGAATCTTCATGGTTATCTGAGGACCAAAAGAAGCTACTGGCAACAAGTTTCGGGCAAGAGTCATCATGGATGGGATAAGCACGCACAAAAGGCTGTATCCAGCAGACTCTTTATGACGCGTTTCAGTTAAAACAAAAAAGGAATTCTTATCCTTGTTTGGGATAGAATCAAAGCAAGGAGAGGTTGAGGAGGAATCATGATCAAGTTTAAG
>JASFEP010000334.1:0-5173 GCA_050124775.1 Candidatus Aminicenantota bacterium | reverse complement strand
CATCTTTATTCTCCGGAAAGTCGTTATCCTGGATCATAGCATACGTATCGGCCATGTCTTGGATAATCGCAGAAAACTCGCTCTTTATGGATTGCGCCTTCTCTCGCAGCTGGTTAAGCCCTTTCTCATAGTAATTATGAGGCGTGAAGAGGGGTATGATCTGCGATAGACAGAGGAAAAGTGCGGATAGGACGATTCCCACACAAAAAGCGAAAAAAAATTTATCTTTTGTCCTTACGAATTGGATCACTTTCAAATTGTGGCCGCCTTTATTTCGATGATCTTCCATGTATCATCGGTTCGGCTTTCTTCTTGGGAGGGCTGTTTGATCAAATAGAAAAGTATATTAAAGACGTACTGATTCCGGTTTTTGTTATCCCTGAAAGACCATCGTGTTTTAATGATAGCGCTTTCCTCATCGACCGAAGCGGGCTGATTTTCGGAATAGAATTCGAAAGTCATGTAGGATGAGAATATCTTCCGGAAAAGAAAATAGGCCTGTTGATTGGAGACCTGATCGGAAAATGATATGGGCTCAGGAAGTGAGATGTTGATATGGCTCTGTGGGGGGAATAGGGAATAGAGCATTCGCGCATCATTTTGAAGAAAAGCCCTTTCGATGTTCTGGGTAGTTGATGGAAGAAGAATTGGAATAAACGACAGCAGAAAAATAACTAGATTTCCCACTCCACAAATCTTACCATAAATTAAAAAAAGCGCAAACAGATGAAGAGAAAATCCAAGCGCCCTCGAAGCCAAAGGGAGTGACAGCAGAGGGAACCCATCGGTGGTCCGAAAACATGCAATGGAGGAGTCGCTTTCCAAACATTCGAACGGCGGGATCGGACCCTATGAAAAATCATGCCGCACTAAGATTTTTTCGAAGGATCTATTGTCCGGAATTCTTCAGTGACGACTTTATTTAGTTCTTCCCTGATTTTCTCGATCTTATCCAGCTGTTCCGATATTTTATCGAAAAGCATATTCTGGCTTTTAATGCCCTCCTGAATGAGAAAGGCCGCACTTTCCGAACGGCTTTTAAAGAGGCCAGCATCTACGAGCATATTCATTTTTTTGTTGCTATCGTCATTGACACGTATTGTTAAAACCGTGTTTCGGGAAGCGAGGGCTTTATCCACAACTTTCCTTATGGATTCCGCGGTTTTAACGGCGATCTTTTCGACTTGATTGCCGAATTCATCAAAGGCGGTGGATCTTTTTTTGTCCTGCTCTCCTTTCGAATCCTTTTCTTGTTTATGGCTTTTTGTGTTTTCCTGCTTAGGCGGTGGATCTTTTTTTTGTCTGGTTTTTCGATCCTGTCCAGGTTCTTTTTTTTTGACTTTGGCCGCGCGCGACTTGCTTCCTTTTGTATCTTTGATCTCTGTCATTTTATTCTCCTTAATTACGTAATTCAATTACATATTACGGAATTACAAATAAAATGTCAACAGAAAAAAGAAAATTGGAAGGTGAAAGCCGAGTGAGAACGTGTCTATGAAGTGAGGTCTTCTGATTGATACAGCACGGTCAGGCTTCTTTTGTCTCCTGCTCTCTTTCCTCAGTCATCTCGGATTCAGTTTCCTCTAGAGGTGTCTCCTCCTGGAGTTTCTTTATGCGTTTAGCATCTTTAATGCTGCTTATCCCGGCAATAAAAACAATAAGACCGACCAAGAAGAGGATTGGCGGAACAGAACCTAACACCAATTCACGAAACTCCTTCCACCAGACAAATACGGCAAGCCATACACTGCCTGCCATAAGGATTACACCGCAGATGATAGCGAAGAGTTTTCCCATTGCTTCACCTCCAGATCAAGTGGATATGCTCATTTTTTGAGATTATATCAAAACCCTTCAGTTATGTCACTATCGTCTTGGTAAGCGCGAACTTCCCAAGAACCGGAATGACTTAAGTTCGAGTTGCATCGATGAATGACCCAAAGGCCTGAGGTGAAAACCGTGAGAAGGGCAGAGCGGGCATGCGACATATCTGCGAAGGAGATGAAAGCGAAACCCCATGTCTGAGAAAAGTCTCTTAACTGGAAAAACTATGCATATTTTAGGAACTTCGATTGGATCGAGCTGAACATTACTCTTCACGGATTTAAGGATGCCTCCTCTGCTAGAATTCATTCTGTGGTATTTTGAAAATTCTTGTTACATATACGATATGGACCTGAAGAATCGAAAGAGGTAGAATAGAAAAATCATGTACGGATTACGGGAGGATGAATGATGTCACATGCCTGCGTAAAAAGAATCAATTTTTGGCTTTTTTTTGTATTGGCGATTGGAATAACTCACTTATTCTGCGAACAGAATGAGCCGTTTATTATCGGTGATATAAAAGTCGCACCTGGTGAGATGAGGTCCGGATATCTGACCGTCCCGGATAAAGAGGATCCCGGTTGTTTTATTCCTGTAACTATCTTGAACGGCACAAAAAAAGGAAAAACTTTGGCGCTAGTCGCAGGAGTGCACGGCTATGAGTATCCACCTATTCTTTCACTCTATCGGATAAAACAAATGATCGATCCTGCATCTCTATCGGGAACTCTCATATTGGTCCACATCGCCAACCTGCCTGGATTTCAAAAGAGGATCGTCTATTACAATCCTTACGACTGGAAGAATCTGAACAGAGTGTTTCCCGGTGACCCAGAAGGCACATCCGCCCAGAGGATTGCGTATGTCTTGACTGAGGAAATCGTAAAGAAATGTGATTGTTTGATCGATCTGCACTGCGGTGATGCAAATGAGGCTCTCATCCCATACTGTTACTGGATGCTAAGCGGGGATAAAAACCTCGACAACATCACTAAAGAAATGGTCCTTTCCTTCGGGATCAAGTACATAATCATCGACAAATCACGGACCAAGGATAAATCGTATTCTAAATATCTTGGAAACACCGCCGTTCTTCACGGCAAGGCGGCGATCACGACAGAGTCCGGATATTTGGGCAAAACAGATGAAGAGTCCATCGCACGGAATGTCAAAGGCATCCTGAGTGTCATGAGATATTTTAAAATGATTCCAGGGAAGTCTGATCCGGTTCCCGATCCTGTCTGGATCGATAGATACGAGGTGGTGTATGCGGATATGGACGGACTTTTCTACCCAAGAACCAAAATGGGATATTATGTCTCCGAAGGAGAGATCGTCGGTACCGTTGTAGATTATCTAGGCAATGTCAAGCAAGAGCTCAAATCCCCTTTTACAGGGATCATTCTTTATATCATTGAAACTCCTCCGGCCAACAAAGGAGAGCCTCTATTTGAGGTCGGAAGGATCCAAAACAACTAGGGGATCGAAGGCAAGATCGTTGCGAAAAAAGCTCAAAGGCGCCATTTTCGATATGGATGGAACTCTTGTCGATGCCCCTTATGATTGGAAGTATATAAAAGAAAAGCTGAACACCCGGGGCAAACCTATCCTCACTTATATTCAAGCCTTAGAAGAGCCGGAAAAGACCCAAAAATGGAAACAGCTGGAAAATTTTGAAAAAGATGCAACGGAGAAAGCTATTCTCAAAGAGGGAATACGCGAGTTTTTGGATTTTTTAAAAAAAAAGGGACTAAATGTGGCACTGGTCACGAACAACTCGAAAGAAAATGTCCAATACCTCCTCCATAAATTCGACCTGGTTTTCGATCTCGTTCTTTCCAGGGAAAGTGGCCTCTGGAAACCATCTGGAGCGCCGTTCAACGCCGTTTTGAAAGAATTGAAACTGAAGAGAGAGGAGTGTTGTGTGATCGGTGACACCTTCTTCGACATCGAAGCGGCCAAGGATGTGGGGATCGAACAGGTCTTTATTTTGAACGAAGATCAAGAGAAATTTTCTTCGACTCCAGCAAAGGTTTTTGCAGATGTGAAGGAACTCCAGCTACATATCGGCACTCTTTTATAGCTTCAGATTTTCTACCTTCTGTACCAATTCTCTAAATCAGATGTTTTGTATTTACCTCAACCACTCCGCAGAGGAAATGAAATATTCAATACTTCCTGATTTTAAAAAACTTAACAGCCAGTATCAGGAACAAAAGCGTAAAGAGAAAAAGCACCCCGATGTGGGGCAAGATGGATGCAAATCCATGGCCGAAAAAGATCAGCTTGTGAAGGGCGTCCATCGCCCACCCAGTGGGGAAGATGAAAGCTAAGTTCCGTATTCCGCGAGGAACGAGCTCCAGAGGCCACCAACACCCGCCGAGGGCCGCCATGGCATTCGCAACGAGAATGTTGAGGATAATGATGATTTCTTCTTTCCTTATCAGGCTTCCAAAAAGTATGCTCATTCCGGATATCGTTGCACAGAAAAAAAGCGCAACCAGTAGGATCGAGAGTAATGAAGGACCCAAGTAGATCTTAAACAGGATTTTCCCCGCAGCGAAAAGGAGTACGGTCTGGAGCATACCCAAGATCACTCGGCTGATCCATTTTCCTCCCAAAATTGTCGCAAAGGTCGCCGGGCTTAAGAAGATTCTTTCCAGCTGGCCATGCCGGCGCTCCTGGAGGAGGATGATCCCGCCGTACATGAGAATGTTGAAGATGATGAACATGATCGTGATGGCGGGGACGGAGTGGCTGAAGCCGGCCGGGATGACCTTTGACCTTCCCCCTATTTCTGACCTCAGAGTGACAAGTCTTTCAAGATCCTTTTGGTCGTACTCGCTTTCGAGATCACTTTCATCCCGCGGGTCAATGAGGATGATCTTCGATAAAATTTTTATTATGGCTTTGAGAGTGTTGGAATAAGCGGCTTGAGACGCCTCTACGTTGCTCGATGCCGCTTTTTCGAGCACGAGCTCCACTTGTGTTCCCGACACTATGTCCTTCTGAAAGTATTGAGGGATTATGAGTGTTCTCAAACTCTCCTCGGTCTTTGTGTCCAGCACACGAACCGCATATTTTTCGCTCTCCAGCTCATTTATCAATCTTTGGGAGAGAAAACTCCTATCGCGGTCCAAGACATTCAATGTGACTTTGCCGTCCCCCTCCTCTGATTCGGAAAAAGTCGTGCCAAAGATAAAAGCGAAAAGGAGGGGAAACACAAGGAGCCAGAAAAAAAACATCCTGTCCTTGAAAGTTTGTTTCAGGTCGTTGAGAGCAATTGTCCAGAGCGTCACTGGGCGATTCCTTTTTTGAGATTGTTATTCAAAAAGAAAGATCCAAC
>JASFEP010000333.1:0-5175 GCA_050124775.1 Candidatus Aminicenantota bacterium | reverse complement strand
GAGGATGCAAGATAATCCGTAAGAGAGGGAGGAACCGTTATTCCCCATACGAGATGCGCTCCGTAAGCTTCGGGTAGCCCGGATGTATGGGTTAACAGATGACGGAAAGTCACTGGATTGGCAGGATTTTCTCCCCGAATCTTAAAATCCTCAAGGTAGTCGTTCACCCTATCGTCCAAGTTGAATTTTCCCACTTCCATCTGCTGGAGCAGTGCAAACATCGACATCGTCTTGAACGTGGAGCCGATGAGATAGACCGTGCTGGGAACAGCAGGTGTTCGCGCCCATAAATTGGAATAACCCACAGATCCGGTCCAAACGATCTTATCTTCTCTGACAAGCGCCACAGTCACGGAGGGGATTTTCCCTTCGATCATGGTCTTTTGGATCTCTGAATTCATTCTCTCAGTCAAGTCATCGAAATCCACGGACAGTGAATAGAGATTCCAGGAAGACAGACAAACCACGATAAGAAATCCCAGCACAAAAACTTTTGAGTATCTAAAAATTTTCATAGCTGTTTTCCTTTCTCTAAAAAACAAAATAACCTCATAGTCTATGCAATCGATCTGCAGATATCAACTTTTCCTTGGAACAAAACAAAAAGGTGCCACTCCCCTCTTTTTTATGGCCGACAATAATCCTGGATATCGAAAATAACATTTAAGATTGGCTCTAGAGAGGGTTCCTTAAGTCTGCATTGATTTTTTATGGCTTTTCTGGCAAAATCTTTGCAAGTTCCGTGGACAAAAAAAAGAGAGCCCTGCTCCAGATCGTTGAAAATTTTGCCAATAAAAAGATCATCGTCTGGGGAGATTTCATCCTCGACGAGTATCTCTACGGCACGACACGCCGGATCTCTCGAGAAGCGCCGGTGCTCATCCTCTCCTACAGAAGAAACGAATTTTCCCTGGGAGGAGCCGGAAATGCTCTTCTCAACCTCAAGGCTCTGGATGCCGATCCCATCGCAGTCGGTGTTCTCGGCCTCGACAACGCAGGAAGCCGGATCTCTCAAATCTTGAAGCAGAGGGGCATATCCACCCGGTCCATCATCCGGCAGAGAGCATACTCAACCCCTGTCAAGACCCGGATCCTCGCTGGCGAGGAAACGACCCGAAAACAACAGATCCTGCGCATCGATCAAGAGTCGAAGGTCCCAGATACGCAGTCACTCAAAGACAAAATCCTCAAAACTCTCCTCGATCTTCGAACGCAAGCCGATGCTGTTCTCATCTCCGATTACGATTATCACACAGTCAAAGAGAACACTTTCCGGCAGATGCTCCCCCGCTTCCAAAGAGCGAAGATCCCGATCACCCTCGATTCGCGTTTTCGGCTGCTCAGCTTCAAAGGAGTGACTGTCATTACACCCAACGAACCGGAATTGGAAGATGCACTCCAACTGAGGATCGATGACAACGCCGATGTGATAAACAAAGCCGGAAAAACGCTGCTTAAAAAATCGGAAGCAGAAACCATCCTCCTCACACGAGGCTCACAGGGTATGATCCTTTTCGAAAAAAAGAAGCCTTCGTTCCAAATCCCAATTTACGGTACAACCGATATTGTCGACGTCACAGGAGCGGGAGATACGGTCATAAGTGTCTTTACTCTTGCCATTGCTGCCGGTGCTTCTTACAAAGAAGCCGCTCTGCTCGCCAACTATGCCGGAGGTCTTGTGGTCATGAAAAAGGGGACATCCACGATAACTCCACAGGAGCTCAAACAAGCGATCGAACCCGAACATTGAAAAAACGAATCACCCTGGAACATCTCAAAGAGATCATCAGCCGACAAAAAAGGGACGGAAAACGGATCGTCCTGGCCAATGGCTGCTTCGACCTCATCCACGTAGGTCACATTCGGTATCTGAAAGAGGCGAAAGCCCAGGGAAATATTCTGGTCGTCGCCCTCAACAGCGATTCCTCGGTCCGCAAACTCAAGGGTGAAGGAAGACCCATCCTGAACGAAGAGGAAAGAGTGGAGATCATCTCCTCTTTTTATTTTGTCGATTACGTCACAGTATTCGAAGAAGCTACCGTGGAAAATATCCTTCTCACGCTCAAGCCCCATGTTCACGCCAAAGGCTCGGACTATACCAAAGAAACGGTGCCTGAAAGGGAGACGGTCCTGAGTTACGGCGGAGAAATCGCCATAACCGGTGGTCCTAAGGTGAAAAACACCACAGAGATTTCCCGAAAAATAGGCCTCGAATCCGAGGGGGACGATCCGGAATAGATCATCCTATGGACAATTATCTGATCATCCGGCTAAGCTCTCTCGGCGATATTATCCATACGCTCCCGGCTTTTTCGGCTCTCAGAGAAGCACAACCCGAGGCGAAGATCGTCTGGGTCGTCGAGGAAACCGGCAAGGAAATCCTGGGTCTTGTGCCAGGAATAGACCTCATCGTTGTTGCCAAAAGCAGAGGTTGGCGGGCCACATCTCCCCAGTCCTGGACTGAGCTCAAGCAGCTCCAAAAGAACATCAAAAACAGGGACCAAACCGCCATCGATTTCCAAGGTCTCATAAAATCCGGAATTGTCTCCTATTTTTCGCGGGCAAAAAGAAGGATCGGCTTCCACCGTAAAAATTGCAAAGAGCCCATCGCATCGCTTTTTTACACAGAACAGCTCGAGGAAATCCCGGAGAGAAACCACGTCATCGAGAAAAACATCAGCCTGCTCTCCCTCGTTGGGATCGAAAAAGACGGGTACGATTTTCCGCTTATCATCCCTGAGGCGAACCAACGGACGATCAGTAAAATGCTGACAAAACTCGGTCATCAGGAATCTCTAAAACTGCTTATCTTGAATGTGGGTGCAGCGTGGGAGACGAAAAGATGGGGCCCGGAGAGATGGGTCGAACTCATCCGTGCCCTCAAATCAGATAAAGATGACCTGTTCTTTCTTATCTTGTGGGGAAACGAGGAGGAAAAAAAGATCGCTGACTACATACACAAAGAAACCTCTGCCCGTGTGGTTCCTTTTTTGAACCTCAAGGAGGTCCTGGCTCTCATACAAAGGGCCAAATTGGTCGTCAGCGGAGATACGTTTGCCCTTCAGGCAGCCTGCGCACTCTCTACTCCTGTCGTGGGGATTTTCGGACCGACAACGCCATGGCGCAACGGCCCTTTCAGCCCCAAAGACAGAGTGGCTTTTCATGAGATGGAATGCAGTCACTGCTATAGCCGAAAATGTGACACAGTGAAGTGTCTGGAAGAAATCACAGCGGAGGAAGTCCGAGGACTTTGCCTAGAGGTTTTGGAGGACTCGATATCTGAGTGATAAAATTACCATCACGAAAGACAGCGGACCGGCCCTAGAGGCTCTGGAGATCGATGAGCGAGCGTAAATTTTCGGACATCATTTACAAATGGCGCGTGCGGATCGGACTGATCAGCACCATCCTCTCCTTCATCCTGGCTAAACCCACAGCGTTATCTTTGATCGCTGGTGCCTTTATCGCAATGCTCGGCCTGGCCATCAGAGTTTGGGCGTGTGGAAACTTGAAGAAGGAAAAGGAACTCACCATATCCGGACCGTACAGATACACGAGAAATCCCCTCTATTTCGGCAGTATGATTATGGGGATCAGTACTGTAGTGGCCTGCCGATCTTGGGGAGTACTGGCGATTTTCCTCGTAAACTTTATGATCATCTATCCGGTCGTTATCCGCAAAGAGAAGACAAAGATGTCCGAACTTTTTCCGGAAAAATACCAAAAATACAGCAAACAGGTGCCCCTGTTCTTTCCGACGCTCAAGCCAAAGCTCCCTCCTGACCCAAATAATCGATTCAGCTGGGAAACCTATAAACAGAATAAGGAAAACCGCGCCCTTCTAGGGTCTGTCATCTTCTACATCTGCTTGGTGATAAAATCGATACTCTTCTAATTTTTTATTGGTATTGTTTATAAATTCGGCTCGAGCTTTGATGAATAATTCAGGATTGAGATGAATTATTCACGGGCCGAGGTCGCGCGCAAAGGCGAGGCAGCGGCCTACGGAGCTGTAGTGAACTACCGCGAGTAGGCTGCAACGAAGGCTTTGGTGTGAGATCGGCTCGCCCGGAGGGGCAAAGATGCTAATAATAAGATCAAGAATTCTCCTTTATAATAGGTGTATTGATATAAATATATTAGCATCTTTGATGAATAATTCAGGATTGAGATGGATTATTCACGGGCCGATTAGCATCTTTGATGAATAATTCAGGATAGGATATGCCGACAAAGGAAAGAACAGCCAAAGCAAAAAAAGTCCTCTCCCACCGCCAACCCGATCTCCGTGTAGCTCTGGAAGATGTGACGAACACCCACAACGCCAGCGCTGTGGTGCGCACCTGCGATGCCGCGGGCATCATGTACTTAGAGATCATATCCTCATCCGGAGATGAGTTCCCCGTCAATCGGGCCATATCTACCCGCGCTGAAAAATGGCTGAAATTCAACTACTATTCATCCACATCCGAGTGTCTCAAGCACCTGAAAAACGAGGGTTTCACGATCGCCTCTACTCATCTCGGCAAGGAAGCGGTTCCCTACACATCCCTTGATTACACCAAACCTACCGCGATCGTATTCGGGAACGAATCAGAAGGCATCTCCAAGGAAGCGCGCTCTCTCTCGGACCATGTAATTAAAATCCCTATGGTCGGCATGGTCCAGAGCCTCAACCTATCCGTTTCTGTGGGAATCATCCTTTACGAGGCGTTGAAACAGAGGCAGCATAAAGGCTTCCATTCCAGATCCAGGCTCTCATCAAAAGAATTTCAATCCTTTCTCAAGCAGTGGCTCAAACTTAAAGACTAGCTTTGCCTTTTATTTTATTCACGAGCCGAGGCCAACCCACCCTGCGTCCTACCTATCCCAACTCCTACCCACCCCACCCGCTCAAAAAGGTCGAGGCGCCGGCTCATGATGATGCGGTCGTCCAATTCGTGCCGACCCGGTCTAAGCCGAGCCGCAACGATGCAAATGCCGACCCAACCTGCCCGCCGATTTAACCGGGCTAGGTTGGGTCGGCGCCCGAGGGAGAAAATATGCTGGCAATAAGAAATTAAGGGAATACGTGTGTTTAAGATCTAAATCAGGCAGCAGAGTTTATGAATAACACAAAAAAAAAGGGAGGCCATAGCCTCCCCTGTTGAGAATGGGACACAAGAGCTAGGTTAC
>JASFEP010000332.1:0-5236 GCA_050124775.1 Candidatus Aminicenantota bacterium | reverse complement strand
ATTGCGGAAGAATATCCTGATATCGAATGCGACGACTGGTATATCGATATCATGACGGCCAAGCTGATAGACGAGAAGCGGCGCAGGCAGTTCAAGGTCATCGTTCTTCCTAATCTTTACGGTGATATTCTGACAGATGAAGCGGCTGAGTTCCAAGGAGGAGTCGGGACAGCCGGAAGCGCCAACATCGGCAAGCGCTATGCCATGTTCGAAGCGATCCATGGATCTGCACCCCGTATGGTCAAAGAGGGCCGCGCCAAATATGCCGACCCTGGAAGCATGATCAAAGCGGCATCGCTGCTGATTGACCATCTCGGCTACATAGATCAACATAAAAAACTAGAGATGGCTATCGATATATGTGGAAATTTCGAGAAGAAGATGGTAATTACCGGGCGTGATACCGGAGCGACAGGTGCCGAATACGCTCAATATCTCATGGACACCATGGTCGACCCCAGGTTGGAAGAACGTTGGAAAGAATACGCGGAACAGGAATAGTCCTGTCCGTTGAATGATCAAGAAATCTCGATCGTATGCGTTTGCACTATCTGGATTTTTTGTTGAACAAACGATCCGGAAAAAGTCTATAACAGTTCAATAATAAAAGGAGGTTTGTATGCGAAAGAAAATCGCACTCATCGGCGGAGGTCAGATCGGCCAAATCCTCGCCATGCTGGCTGCCCAGAAAGAGATGGGAGACATCGTTGTGCTGGACATCCCAGACTATGTGAATCCTGTCAAAGGCAAAGCACTGGATCTCATGGAAATGGCTCCTCACGGAAATTACGACGCCAACATCACAGGCACCTCGGACTACAAGGATATCCAAGGTTCCGACGTGGTCATTATCACCGCGGGCAAACCCCGTCAGGCTGGCATGACTCGAGAAGATCTACTTAGCACGAACATCAACATCATCACCGATGTCGCCAACGGCATCAAAGAGAATGCCTCCGATGCCTTCTGCATCGTCCTCACTAATCCTCTGGATGCCATGGTTTACACCTTTCACAAAATCACCGGTTTCCCTAAACATCAAGTCATCGGTATGGCCGGCACATTGGATACGGCACGCTACCGTGCCTTTCTCTCCATGGAGCTCGGAGTATCCGTAACAGACATTGCAGGAACAGTCCTCGGCGGCCACGGACCCACGATGGTGCCGCTTCCCCGTTTGACGACTATCGGCGGAGTTCCTTTGATGGAAATCGCCGATCAAGACCTTATCGACCGTGTTGTCGAAAGAACCCGAAAAGCGGGGACGGAAATTGTCACTTTATTCGGCAAAGGCTCGGCCTTCTTCAGCCCGGCCTGGAGTGCCATCGTTATCGCCGAGTCCTACCTCAAGGACAAAAGGCGGGTCCTACCCTGCGCTGCACTTTGTGAAGGCGAGTACGGTATCGACGGACTTTTTATCGGCGTTCCCTGTCTCATCACGGAAAAAGGGATGGAGAAAATCTACGAGATCGCACTCACAGATGATGAAAAAGAGATGCTCGCGACCACCAAGGCTGCTGTCCAAAAGACAGTGGATGAATGCGACACATTTATGTCCTGATACTTACACACACTAGACAAAAAAGAGAGATAAGTAAATGGCTGAATACAGAATCACAACACCAGTCTCTGATGAGGTCATCGAGAAACTCAGGACAGGCGACCGGGTGTTCATCACAGGCTCCCTTTACACAGGACGAGACTCCGCACACAAAAAATTGATCGATCTTGTGAATGAGGGCAAAGATCTTCCTATCGATGTGAAAGGACAATTTATCTACTATGTTGGTCCGACACCTGCACGTCCAGGAAATCCCATCGGTTCGGCTGGGCCAACAACGAGCTACCGGATGGACTCCTACGCGCCCACCCTGCACAAGCTCGGTCTCAAAGGCACGATCGGGAAAGGCGCACGAAACGAAGCTGTCAAAGAATCCTTAAAAAAATACAAAGGCGTCTATCTGGCAGCAGTTGGAGGAGCGGGAGCGCTCATTTCAAAGAGTATTGTCAAGGCAGAGGTCATTGCTTACCCTGAACTCGGGCCTGAAGCTATTCGAAAGGTCGAAGTGAAAGATTTTCCATGTATCGTGATCAATGACATGTACGGAGGAGACCTTTATCAGGAGGGAAAAGAACAGTACCAGATCAAATCATAACAAAACTGAAGACCCCATCAGAATCATAAACACGAAACAATAAATCGGAACATTCAGAGTTCTGGGGAGAACAAACGCTAGGACGCAAACTGAGAATTTGGTAGATTCTCCTCAGGGCTGCCGGATTCTGAATTCCTAATTTGTCAAAAGGACTAGAGTGATGAAAATTCATGAGTATCAAGCAAAAAGTATCCTTAGTCAACATGGCGTGCGGATCCCAAAGGGAGAAGTGGCAGAAACCGCGGAGAAAGCGTATGTGATTGCTAAGGAAATAGGCCCAAGAGTTGTTGTCAAAGCCCAGATACATGCCGGGGGGAGAGGAAAGGGAGGGGGCGTTAAGCTGGCGAACACTCCAGAAGAGGCTAGGGATAGAGCGCAAGAGATCATCGGGATGAATCTTGTCACCCATCAAACCGGGCCAGAGGGTAAACACGTCAAGAGAGTTCTCGTCGAAGAAGCCCTGGATATCGCCAAGGAACTCTATATCGGTATCGTGATCGACAGGGCCAAAGAAGCACCTGTCGTTATGGCCTCGCCGGAGGGAGGGATGGAGATCGAGAAGGTCGCCGCTGAAACACCCGATCTTATTTTCAAGGAGTACATCAATCCGGCTATTGGCTTTCTGCCCTTCCAGGCGCGGAAACTTGCCTTCCGGTTAGGTCTTGAAGGAAATACGTTCAAGCAAGCGGTCAAATTTCTCCTGGCTCTTTACAAAGCCTTTGAGTCGACGGATGCGTCACTGGCCGAGATCAATCCACTTCTCATTACAGTACAGGGGGATGTTCTGGCGCTCGACGCTAAGATGAATTTCGATGACAACGCACTCGTTCGCCACCCTAGCATCAAAGATATGCGAGACCTAGACGAGGAAGAACCTCTAGAGGTCGAAGCGTCCAAATACGATCTGAACTATATCAAGCTGGATGGGAATGTCGGCTGCATGGTCAATGGCGCTGGTTTGGCCATGGCAACCATGGACATCATCATGTACTCGGGTGGAATGCCGGCTAACTTTCTCGATGTGGGAGGAGGTGTATCAGAAGAAGCCGTGAAAAATGCGTTCAAGATACTTATTTCCGACAAAGACGTCAGAGCGGCTTTGATCAATATCTTCGGCGGCATCGTACGCTGTGACCTCGTTGCAAATGGAATCGTCAACGCAGCCAAAGAACTGGATCTCAAAATACCTATGGTTGTACGGCTCGAAGGCACAAATGTGGAACGGGGGAAAAAGATCCTCGAGGAATCAGGTCTTGCATTTTTCTCAGCATCGAGCATGAAGGAAGCGGCTGAAAAAGTCGTACCACTAGCCAGCGATTCACAAAGGAGTCCAGGATGAGTATATTAGTCGATGAAAATACAAGGGTTGTCGTTCAAGGAATCACGGGAGGAGAGGGGACCTTTCATACGGAGAGAATGTTAGAGTACGGAACAAAAGTAGTGGCGGGTGTGACTCCGGGAAAAGGCGGACAGACACATCTTGATGTTCCCGTTTTTAACACGGTTTCAGATGCGGTCACTCAAGAAGGAGCCAACGCAGCAGCTATTTTCGTTCCTCCCCTATTTGCAGCCGATGCTGTCATGGAGACAGCTGCAGCGGGAGTAAAACTCGTTGTGTGCATCACTGAAGGGATTCCCACCTTTGATATGATCAAAGTCAAGCGGTTTCTCAAGGAGAATGACTGTCACTTGATCGGGCCGAACACTCCGGGAATTATTTCCCCTGGAAAATGCAAGATCGGTATCATGCCGGGTCATATCCACACACCCGGCTCTATAGGAATTATTTCCCGATCCGGAACGCTGACCTATGAGGCTGTCCAGCAGGTGTCACTCCAAGGATACGGCCAGTCTACAGCCATCGGGATCGGTGGCGATCCAATCGTAGGACTAAAATTTATCGAACTCCTTCAGATGTTCAAAGAGGACAAAGACACCGAGGCTGTGGTGCTTATAGGTGAGATCGGTGGCACGGCCGAAGAAGAAGCCGCAGAATACATCAAACAAGAATTCCCCAAACCAGTGGTGAGCTTTATTGCCGGGCAGACCGCCCCTCCTGGAAGACGTATGGGGCATGCAGGAGCGATCATTGCAGGAGGAAAAGGGACAGCCAAGGAAAAGATGGAAGCCCTTGAAGCTGCTGGAGTCTCTGTCGCCAAAAGCCCCGCCGAAATGGGAGCGAAGATCAAGGAAGCTCTGTCTTCCTAGGTCAGGAGCAGCTCCATTTCTTATAAGGAATGAGCGGCATATTCTGTTTCACCGTCACTCGGTAGAAGGGATAGATGCTCCCTTCTTCCGGAATAAGGTTGTATTTCCAATAGCGGATAAATCCATACTGGGACTGGGGTTCGAGTAAACAGGGGATTAGGTTCGCTCCTGCTTGAGCACAGGTCACATAAACATCGCCTTTTTTTACAACAATCGTGTGTGTTCTTTTGATCACATCGATGTCCATGGGGGGCAAGTAATCATAGTCGGCTGGTTCTATTTGTCTAATCTCATAGGACTCGATATTGAGACGAACATCCTTTGTGAACGCACCGAGTTGGATACCATGGCGGTGAAGACTTTCCAACACATCTTGATGTTTTCCCGGGATGACATAACCGAGAGGACGGCTCACGCTAACAAGCGGCTCTACATTGGGAAACCAATTGGTCACGATTTCCTCAACGACTTTCATTTCTCTGGGATAGGGATAGCGATCGAGTTCGGAAGACATAACCGTTTCACCGGATTTTTTATCCACATTCAGGATCCCGCGGATCGGACTCCGTGACCGATCGAATCTTCTTATAGTCAATGTCGGTTCCTGTGGATCCCTCGCATACCGCATTCTTAAGTGAACGAGGTCTTCATCCGAGTACCTTTTGGCTTTATCCAGAAGTTCCGCGCGAAGACTCTGCACAAGTCCCAGAATCTCCTTGTCATGAAGAGCAATGCTTTCGGCAAAAAACCGAATCCCGTAGTATTGATATCGGGTCCTGGATTCGAGCGTTGCGATATCGTGCCTGGAAGCACCTTCCTGTATGAAGGAAAGGGTTTCATACATGCCTGGACTGTTTCTGCCATCGTTGATG
>JASFEP010000331.1:0-5281 GCA_050124775.1 Candidatus Aminicenantota bacterium | reverse complement strand
GGCCGAAGCGGGAGAGATCGGGAATGCTGCCGTTTGCATCGGCGATTATACGTTCGCTGAGGGATTCAATCCCAAGATCAAGATGATCCGCGACAAGACCCTGACTCTGGGCCACGATCACTGCAACCACCGTTATATCTGGACCGGGTAGATCCTGCCGTATAATAGTCAGGGAAAAAGATACCCTTTACGAGTTAAAGAGCAATGGCGATTTATACAAAAGGTGAGGTGTCATGAAGATTTTAAAAATTCTGACCAGTCTATCTCTGGTCATTGTTTTTAGTCTGCAAGGAGAATCATTCGGTTTGAGTCCCATGCCGGAGAAAGATCGAAAGATCGTATTCGAAGAGATCGGGCAGTTCAATGACGGGGGTATGGCTGTGACTATTCTGGTTGTTGGCAAGCTCGCCTATGTCTGCGAATTCGATAATGGCTTGGAGATCCTCGATATCAGTGATCCTGAGCATATCCTGAAGCTTTGTCAGGTCGAGAATACGGAGCAAGCCCGGGGTATCGCACTCGTTGGGGATATTGCTTTCGTATCGTGCAATGTAAACGGCCTGAAGCTTTTCGATGTCAGTGATCCTTCGAGACCGGAATATCTGGGGCAGTACGAGGAACGGGATGGCGATCCCCACCAGTTCGTGCCGGTCGGAAATATCGGATACCTCACAGAATGGCATGGCGGAGTCGATATCATCGATGTGTCCGAACTGGAGAGACCCAAACGATTGTCCCAATACAAGGACGGCGGCTTGGCCTTCTCCATCGAAATCGTCGGGGATCGCGCATACGTCACAGAATACAGAGAAGGATTGAAGATCCTGGACATATCCGATTCGGCGAATCCGGTCCTGGTGGGAGAGTACAACAATGGGGGAGAGACTAATGCTCTCCATGTGGTTGGTGAGAAGGCCTTTGTGTGCGATAAATTACAGGGATTGGAAATAGTGGATGTGCGGGAGCCCGCTCGGCCGAGGCTTTTAGGAACATTCAAAGGCGGGGGAAGTGTGGTCGGTGTTCGGCATATCGGCGATGATTGTGTTCTTGTCATCAACTGGGAGCTGGGGCTCGAAGCGATCGATGTGAGCGATCCATCCAACCCGGTGAGGATAGGCTCGTTTTACGACGGAGGGCGCCCCAATGGATTTCAGGTGGTCGGTGACCTTGTCTATATGGCCGACGGCTCCGACGGCCTTGAAATCATCAGGTTTAGGTGAAAAAGAAAGAAAAAAATGGGTGACGGAATGGGGTGAATAAATGGGGGTCGGGCCTCAGGATTTTATTGATGATAAATAAATTAGCTTAAATAATCCTCCTGAATATCAACTTAAATGCCCAATTTTAAGGGTAAAAACGAACTTCTAAGAAAAAAAATAAGCCTTTTTTAGGCATTTAACCTTAGATACTGCTTTTTGCTCCCAAAATAGTGCTTCTAAGGTCTAAATTAACTTAAATAAGTAGCTTAATTTATTTATTTTGAAGCAGTTGCTATGGCCCATCCCCAATTAGTGCCAACAGGATTTAATTTCCCTGATTATTTTACTCATATTTCAGGCTTTGGGCGGGGTTGGTGAGGGCCGCTTTGATCACCTGGGAGCTGACGGTTAGCGTGGCGATTAAAAGGGCTAATGTCCCACTGACAAGAAAGATCCATACAGACAGAGAAGCCCGAAAGGCGAATCCCTCGAGCCACCTGTTCATGACCCAATAACCCACCGGCCATGCGATCAAGTTGGCGATAAGCACCCATTTGACGAACTGCCCGGTCAGAAGCCACATGATATTGGACATGGGAGCGCCCAGCACCTTCCGTACGCCGATCTCCTTGGTGCGCTGCTCGGCCACAAAAGCGGCAAGACCGAAAAGGCCCAGGCAAGAGACAAAAATCGCCAGACACGAGAAAAGCGTCACAATCCTGCCGGCCCTGTTGTCGTTCTCATAAAGGCTGTTGACCTTTTCATCCAGAAAGGTGAACTCAAAGGGAAGCCCGCCCGACATCGAGTCCCAGGTCTTCTGGAGAAAGGCAATCGCATCGAGGGTCACTTGGGAGCTTATTTTGACAAGCAGGAAAGGCCGTCGCGTAGAATCTATGGCTTCGGGGAGCAAATACCCCATGCTCCTGACATCGCGATGCAACGACTCGAAGTGAAAATTATCGATGATGCCGATGATCGTCAGATTTTTCTCGGTCCACCAGATACGCAACTTTTTGCCTATTGGATTTTCGATCCCGAAATATTCTGCAGCCTTCTTATTGATCACAACCGCATCGACATCGGAGGGATAATCCCGCGACATGAATCTGCCCTCCAGCATTTTGATATCTAAGACATCGGCGAAATCCTGGTCGCAGGTCATGAAGTTCATGTTCAGGGGGCGTTCACGCGGAATGCCCTCCACTCCCATCCCCCAATTGGGAGTGCCCCTTCCGGGAATGGAACGCACAGCCGACACGCCCAGAATATCCGATTGCTGCTTCAACCGCTCCATATACGGGGCCAGCTGTCCGCCCAGAGTATCGGCGTTGTGGATGACAACCACATGCTCCTTATCGAAGCCGAGTCTTTGATTCTTCATGTAATTCAGCTGACGGAAAATAGCCAAAGATCCTATGATAAGCAGCACTGACATCGTAAACTGGAAAACGACCAGTCCATTACGGAGAACGAGTGCTCCGCGTCCCCTGCCTGCCGAAGGGGAACCCTTCAGAACATGGGTCAATTTGAATGATGATAGAAAAAAGGCCGGATAAAGACCGGCAAGAATTCCAACTCCCAGAGCCAGGCCCAAAAGTCCTGGGATGACAAAGGGACTTCCGAAATAATCGAGTCCCAGGATCTTCCCTGTAAGATTACGATAAAGAGGGAGGGCTACCTCGATGAGAATCACAGCGATGATAAGGGCTATCAGGCTCAACAAAACTGATTCGCCCAGGAACTGATGAACGAGCTGTTTTCTTTGAGAGCCCACCACTTTTCGCAGTCCCACCTCCTTTGCTCGCCTTGCCGACCGGGCTGTCGCCAAATTGACGAAATTGATCCCAGCGATCAAAAGGATGAGCAACGCCACTCCGCTGAATAATCTGATATAGGCCATGCTCCCATTCGGCTGATTGCCCGTTACTAAATCCGAATGAAGGTGGATCCTCGTTATAGGCTCCAATGTCCATATCCAGGGGATGTGTTCCTGTCCCCCCTCGCAGTAGACCTTATCGATCTCTACAAGTTTTTCCTCCATGAGACCCTGGGTCACACCGTTTTGCAGAGTGATATAGGTGGTGTAGTTGTTCCAGGTCCAACCCATTCTCGGCTCCGGATAGATGGTTTTCATGGAAATGAGCATATCGAACCGGAAATGGGAGTTATGCGGGATGTCCTCCATAACTCCCGTCACCTGAAAGAACAGCTTGTCGTCCGAGGCCTTTACCTCGATGGTCTTTCCCATAGGGTCTTCGTCACCGAAATATTTTTTAGCAAGGGATTGAGTCAAGACCAACATATTGGGATCTTTGAGCGATGTTTTTGGGTCTCCCTTGATGAGAGGGAAGCTGAAGACATCGAAAAAGGAAGGCTCCGCAGCAAAAACATCGGTTTCCTTAAAGGCATTATCTCGATATCTTAAAACGACATCCCCTAAGGGGCCTGAAAGCTGGGTAATAGACTCGACCTGAGGGTATTTATCCCGGATGGTCTGGGCCAAGATGTAGGGCGTCCCTAACTGATGGATGCGCGAGTCCCCCTGGTTGGACCAATCGGCAGTGATCCTGAATGTCCTGTCGGCCTTTTCATGAAACTTGTCGTAGTTCATCTCGTGCGTCACATAAAGAAATATGAGCACGCTGGCCGCTATCCCCACAGCCAAACCCAGAATATTAATAAAGCTGTAACCCTTATATCTGAGCAGATTTCTTATGGCAACTTTAAGGTAGTTCTTGATCATTGTGTCCTCCGAGGTAAAACACCACACATATTAATATAGACGGCTAATACAGCATAAAGGTTTATTCAAATGGAAACAGAATAAATGTGCATTTAATAAATGTGCATTGGCTTAAGCATCTAATTGATAATAAATGAATTAACTCAAATTATCCCCCAAAAAATCGCTTTAAAAGTACCATTTTGGGTGTAAAAACAGACATTTAAGTAGACAATGACCGTTCAGTCACTCCAATTCTCCTTAGAAAGTGCTTGTTACCCCCAAAATAATGCTTCTAAGGGCTAATTTGGCACAAAAAAATGGATTAACTTGTTTATTTTGTGGAACTTGCCCTGGCCCGACCTCAATATGCTATAATCTTAAGTTGGCCCAGAAATGAAGAAGCTTCCGCTACTATTGCTACCATTACTTTTGCTTTCCTCCAGCGTCGCCAGCGCCTTAACTCTAACCATTCCGCTCCCAGAACTCCCAACCCAACAAGAACAAGAACTCATCCGATACCTAAGATCGCACCGGCAATCTCCCGAAGATTACATCATCGAAAAATTTAAAGATCACGACCTCGTCTTCATCGGTGAGGGCCACCTGATAAAACACGATGTCGAACTCATCCATGCTCTCATTCCCCGCCTTTATCAAGCTGGCGTCTACAGCCTTGCTATCGAATTCGGCTGCTCTGAATACCAGGATAAGGTAGATGGTCTTACGACCGCCGACACCTACGACGAAGACCTCGCCCGCTGGCTCCTCTTCAAATGGGGGAGTTATTGGCCCTACGTCGAATACATGGATATCTATCGCAGGGCATGGGAACTCAACAGATCCCTCCCCCCTGGCGCTCCCAAATTCAGAGTCCTCCACCTCGATTACAGACCCAAGTGGAACCTTACCAAAAAAGGTAAAATGACAGCCCGCCGGTACAAACGGATTTTCCACAGAGGAGATCGCGATAAATTTATGGCCAAAATCATTCAGAAAGAACTCGTCAGGAAAAGTAAAAAGGCGCTCATCTATGCGGGTGCTCACCACGCGTTCACGCGCTTCAACATGCCGAACTACGATTTCAAGCGGAAAAGACTCCTCGGGCATCATAAGGATCGAGCGGGGAATATAATCTACCAGAAAGTCCCTACCAAGGTCTTCAACATTTGTCTTCATTATCCATGGCCCACACAAAAGAGCTTCAACGAATTCGTTTATCCTGTCGATGGTGCGATCGATCAAGTCATGGCCGAATTCGACGGCCAAAGAATCGGCTTCGACGTCAAGAACTCGCCATTCGGCCTGCTCCAGGATAATAACATTTACTATTCATTGGGCTATGATGATTTTACTCTCG
>JASFEP010000330.1:0-5286 GCA_050124775.1 Candidatus Aminicenantota bacterium | reverse complement strand
GCCGACTCTTGTAACGATAAGCCGCGGTGGAGCGGGATCAATGAGCTGGGGGAAAGGGTGGTCAAAGAGATGAACCGGATGGGGATGGTGATCGATTGCTCGCATGTGTCGGACGAGGCGTTCTTCGATGTTGTGGAATTGAGCGAAGACCCGGTCATTCTGTCGCACTCGGGGTGTCGGGCGCTCAATAAACATCCGAGAAATGCGAGCGATTATATGTTGCGCGCACTGCAGGAAAACGGCGGCGTTATCGGGATCGTCTTCGTTCTGCCCTTTTTGACCCCGGAGTACAACAGAGCTATGGGAGAGCTTCATGCGATCGGTCAGACCTGGTTGAAGAAAGTGCCGCCGATCGAGGACCTGGAATTGAGAATCGCATGGGAACACCTCGATGCCGGACGTGATTGGCCCTTGGAGAATCTGCCTACGGTAGAAGATGTGCTCGACCACATCGATCATGCGGTGAGGATGGCGGGTGTCGATCATGTGGGGCTAGGTGCGGATATGTATCCCAGAACACCTTCGCCTGTCGGGATCCGTGGCGTCCAGGACTATCCCAACATCACGGCCGGGCTGAAGAAGCGCGGCTATTCGGATAAAGATATCAAAAAAATCATGGGGGAAAACTTCCTTCGCGTCTGGAAGATCGTTACTGACTGACAAAAGGGGACAGGCTACTTTTTATAGGGGTAATCAATAAAGTAGCCTGTCCCCTTTTTGGTCAACGAAAGTGAAGGATCATCCGTTATGGTATATGATAAGAGACAAATGGACGAGATCGCTCTAGTGCAACGCGCCCAGGAAGGGAGCCCCGACGCCTTTAAGCTCCTGTTCGAGGATAACAAGCGCCGGATCATGTCGCTGGCTTATCAATACACAAAAAACCTCGAAGACTCCGAAGATATCGTGCAGGACACATTCATCAAGGCTTACCATTCGCTGGAGAGGTTCAAGATCGGGGCCGACACGAACTTTTCGGCCTGGCTCTACAGGATCGGCATCAACTGCAGCATCGATCACTTGAGGAAAAACAAGAAACAAAAGGACAAAATCATGCCGAAAGACGATATGGACGGGCTGAGTGCGCCCCCGAACACTTCGGATCCCGACGATGCAAATCACAAACGCGAAGTCAGGGAGAAGCTCGAGCAGGTGCTCGACACATTGACGAAGAGGCAGCGGATGATTTTCATCCTGAAACACTATCAGGAGTTGAGTATCAAGGAGATCGCCGAGTACATGGATTGTTCGGAGGGCAGCGTAAAGAAACAACTCTTCCGAGCCGTCTCGATTTTGAAAAAACACTTCAAATGTTTTTTGCCGGAGAACCGTTATGAAATGCAAAAAGTGTAAGGAATACATGGTGCTTTTGCTTTACGGCGAACTCGCCGATAAAGATAAGAGCGAAGTGATGGCACACATAGAGGAATGTCCGGGTTGTGCTGCAGAATGGGAGCACACAAGGGGTGTTTTCGCACTGCTGGACGAAACAAAGGAGGAAAGGGCACCCGATGCGGATTGGGAGAGGTGCTGGGATGTCATCCGGACGGATACTGTGGAAAAGCCAAAAGGGGAGAAACGGCAAAGAGCAAATGACGAGCGGCGGTTTTTCCTGCGCCCCGGCTGGGTGTATGCAGCGGCATCGGTTATCGTGATCTTCGTCCTGGGTGTAATTATCGGTAGGTTTTGGACGGCAACGGACACACAGATCGCTACCTCTCCCAGGATGCAAGCGGCGGGCCCCTCCGAATACATCAAGCAGTCGCTCGAAGACCATTTCGAGACGCTGAAACCTCTGCTCGTTTCTTATGCCAATTATTCGGCGGAGGAGAACGGAGGAGAGACAATTACCCTGGATAGGAAGATTGTAAAGAGTCTGCTCATCCAGAACTATCTGTTGAAGAAGCTTGTGGTGGATACAAACCCACAGGTCAAAGAGATCCTGGAAGACCTCGATCTCGTCCTGAGGGAGATCGAAAACATGCCCAGCGATGACAAGTGGGCTCCCTCTCAGGTTAAGGAACTCATCCATGAAAGGGACATACTCTTCAAAATGGACATATTGACGACTATATAGGAGGTACACAATGAGGCACATAAAAATTTTGGGTTTGTTTCTGGCTTTTATGCTTGTCGTAAGCGGCCTGAATATGGCACAGGAGGGCAAGGACAAGGAGCTCTATGAAAAAGCCAGAAAGTCTATCTATGAGAAGGATTGGGAGAGGGCGGTCGAGGAGTTCGACCGATTGATTACCGATTTCGAAGAGAGCAAATACATGGACCAGTCGCTTTACTATCTTGCGTTCAGTATGGACAAACTCAGCCAGCAGCTGGAATACCTCGAAGAACAGATCAAGTACAAGAAGAATGCCATCAGGAACCTCAATTCTCTCATCAAGGGATTTCCTATAAGCGCTTGGGTGGACGACGCGCGGACTCTCAGGGTCAAGATTGCAGAGGAATTGGTAAAAAGCGGGCAGCCCGCTTACCGGTTGTATATCAACGGGAGTCTTGCAAAGCTCGAAGAGCTGAAAGAATTGGAGGAGTTAGAAGGCGTCGAAGAATTACTGGCATTGGAAGATCTGGAGGAGCTGGAACAGCTTAAAATGGAGGAGTTAGAAGAGTCCTTGGAAGGAACAGAAAAACTTCTGGCGTTGGATGAGCATGGCGGACTCGTGGCATTGGGTTCCCTGAAGGCTTTAAAAGCCCTGGACAATCTGGCAATAGATGTCGATATCGATCCTGTGGTCGTTTTCGACATGGGAGAGGAGGAAGACCCAGAATTGGAGCTGAAGCTCGTGGCTTTGAGCGCCCTCATGAATGTGGATAAAGAGAAAGCCTATCCCATCCTCGTGAAGACCATAAAGGAAAGCGAGAATCCCAAGCTCAGAGAAAGAGCGCTGTTCATTCTGGCGAATTCCGATCATCCGAAGGCTCGAGAAATTATGATCGAGGTAGCGACTTCGGATGAGGATCCAAAGGTTCAGGAGATGGCCATTTTTTGGTTGGGTAATAACCAGGATGAGAAGAGCCTCGATACCCTCATCGATATCTATGATGGGACGGCTGACAGCCGATTGAAGGAGCGTTTGGTCATGGCTATCGGCCAGAATGATAGCGAAAGAGCAAAGAAGAAGCTGTTCTGGATCCTCGAGAACGACAGCGACCCCAGAGCCAAAGAGGCGGCCATCATGTGGCTGGGGAACCAGGCCGATGAAGAGAGCCTTGAAGCCATGATCGACCTTTTCGATAAAGTGCCCGACCTGAAGCTCAAAGAGAAAGTGATCATGGCCATCGGACAGAACGACAGCAAAAAGGCTGACGATAAACTGATACATATTTTGATCGCTGACCCGAACATAAGGATGAAACATCTTGCCGTGACGATGCTGGGGCAAAAAAAGAGCGAGCGTTTCCTCGATGTTCTGAGAAAAGCATACGAGGATGCAGAGGAAGCACGATTTAAGCAGAACATCATCTTTGCCATGGCCCAGAACAAGAGCAAAAGAAAAGTTCCGGTCCTGGTCGAGATGGCGCGGCAAGAGAAGGACCCGCGGCTGAAAAAGCAGTTCGTGTTGGTGCTCGGTCAATTCAAGGACGAGCAAGCGATCAAGTTCCTCAAGGAGATCATCGAGAAGTAAAAAAAGGGGATAGGCTACTTTTTTAATTACCTCTGTAAAAAGTAGCCTGTCCCCATTTCTTAGAGGACGGGCCAGGAGCGGGGAAAGAAAAACTTCTCGTAGAGCCGGAGAGCGTAGAGGTCCGTCATGCCGGCGATCGCATCCCCCACGCGCCGTTCCAGCGAATCCCCTTCCGGATACGCTTTGACCAGATCTCCGGGACTCTCCATAAGATAAGCGAACAGGTCCTCCATGATCTTCTCGGTTTTTCTGAGCTCGGCGCTGGCCGCCGGGTTGAAATACACCCGCTCGTAGAGGAACTGGCGAAGCTCGGTAATGCCCTCAGCGATTGCCTCGCTCATGCCGATCCGAGCTAATCCGACTTCTAGGCTGGATTCGACGACATCCTTGACCATCCTGTCTATCCGCAAGGCGGGCCATTTACCGAAAACATCGACGAGATGGCCGGGGATGTCTGTGGCTTTGATGACACCCGCTCTCACCGCATCGTCGATGTCATGGTTCACATAGGCGATGACATCGGACGCCCTGACGATCTGTCCTTCCAGGGTGACCGGCATATCCTCCTCATTGTCGCTTAGGATGGCACCTTTACCTTTGGAATGCTTGAAGATCCCGTCGCGCACTTCATACGTGAGGTTGAGCCCCTTTCCCTCGTACTCCAGCTGCTCCACCACACGAAGGCTCTGTCTGGAATGAGTGAAACCTGTAGACAGCAGCGAATCGAGAGTGTTCTCCCCGGCATGCCCAAAGGGCGTATGCCCCAAATCGTGTCCCAGGGCGATGGCTTCGGTCAGGTCCTCGTTCAACCGCAAAGCCTTGGCTATAGTGCGGGCGATCTGAGAAACTTCGAGCGTGTGGGTCAGCCGTGTACGGTAGTGGTCTCCGAAGGGCGCCATAAACACCTGGGTCTTGTGCTTCAGCCTCCGGAACGATTTACAGTGTATGATCCTGTCCCTGTCGCGTTGGAAAGCGGTCCTTATGGAATGGAACTTTTCGGACCGTTCTCTGCCCCTGGATTCGGAGCTTAAGCAAGCTTTCTCGTGGAGCGTCTCTTTCTCGAGCGTCTCTATCCTTTCTCTGATCGACATCTGTTCCTCAAGCTTTTAGTCGACACAAACTCCTGTTCTACCAATAAATCAACCTTGAAGCGCTTACCACTGTATCTTTATCGACACCTTCGTACCTGAAATTGTGTGCCTTGTCAATTTTTCGCATAGACGAGCCATGGCGTGTTTTTCTGGGCCTGGGTGATGAGGAGCCTTGAAACGGGAAAGTTGATCTCCTTGCGATGGGAGAAAAACATCCTCTCCGTCACGATCTTCAGGGCCTCATCCACCCCCATTGCGTTCATCATGGTAAAAGGCCCTTCCTTCCATTCCAGTTCGTTCGTGCAGAGCTTTTCCAGGTCCGAAAGCTCTACGATTCCCGAATCCACCAGCTCGGTCGCCGCCATAAAAGCGATCGCCTTGAATCTCTGTCCCAGTGTTTCGACAAGCATAAAATCGTAGACGGTTTTTTGCGCATCCTTTTCAGACACCCAAATCACGTCCGCTTTTTCTTCGGCTGCCCGGTGTTTCTCACAAATCTCCTCAAGGCTCTTGGAAGGAGTGAAAAAATTATCATAAATCGGGGCCAGATCGTT
>JASFEP010000329.1:0-5291 GCA_050124775.1 Candidatus Aminicenantota bacterium | reverse complement strand
GAGCGAAATAACTCCGACGAGGAAAAGGCAGACCAGTGCCGTTTTCCAGAAATTTTGTTTGTAATGTTTCATCCGTCCTCCTTCTCTTTAAATATTAAAAAGAAGGCTCTTTTATATCACAATAAAAGGGGATAAAAAAGGGGACAGGCTACTTTTTTAATTACCCCTGTAAAAAGTAGCCTGTCCCCTTTTTAGTTACAGTATTGGATGGCGATTCGGGCGAGGATCTCGGCGAGATCGACCACGGATTGGATGTCCACCCATTCCTCATGCGAGTGGATCCCCTCGCCTTTAGGACCGAAGATGACGGTCTCTATCCCCCGTTCGGCGAGAAGCGCCGAGTCCTCCCACCAGTCGTGCCCGATGTGATCCGGTTTTCGGTTACGCACCTCTTTGGCCTTTTCGGAGACTAACTTTACGATCTCGGCATCGGGAGATATTTCATAGGCATCCCTGTGTAAAACAGTCCGGACGGTTGCCTGAAAGTTTCGATCCTTTGACGAAAGTCTCGAGAGGATCGAAACCATCTCTTTATGGATGTCCTCCCAGGATTCTCCGGGAAGGGTTCTTCTTTCTACAGAGATCTTACATCTGTCGGAATAGATAAAGGGCTCGCTCCCCCCTTTGACCACAGGAACATGGAGGGATGGAGTTCCCAGGAGAGGGTGTCCCGGTTTTTTTAAAAGTCTCTGCGACAGTTTATCTAACTCCATGAGGATCCGCCCCATGTGGATGTTGGCATCGATTCCGTTCTGATAACGGCTGCCGTGAGCTGTACGGCCCCTTGTTTCGAACTCAAAAAGGCCAAATCCCCGATGAGCCAGACACACATCCAGGCCTGTCGGTTCAGCGACGATGGCGGCATCGGTTTGAACGGTCTCGACAAGCGCCTCCGTCCCGATGCTCCTATACTCCTCGTCGGCAACCGCCGCAAACACGATATCTCCCTTCAGTCGGATATCCGCATCTATGAGGGCCTTGCATGCGGCCATCATCCCGGCGATGCTTCCTTTCATGTCCTGTGCACCCCGACCATATACCCGGCCGTCTCTGATCTTTCCCGAAAAAGGCTCATCCATACCTTCGACACCCACCGTGTCCATGTGCCCGTTGAACATCAGGCTGCGTCCCTCGCCACTCCCCTTGAGCATTGCAACGACATTCACCCTACCCGGCTCGATCTCGTGGATCTGGGGTTCCAGACCGATCGTTCTCAAAACATCGGCGATGTAGGCTCCGATGGCGAGTTCTCCCGGACTTCCCGGAACAAGGCCGGGATTGACCGAATCGATCTGGACGAGCTTTTGCAGCATTCCTGTGAGGAATTCCCGGTCGATGGTCACATTCATGTTTGCACGGCTATAATGTTTTAATTATTGTGTCGATTGTCCGATGCGGTTCTTGTCTTTGGCCCAAAGCAGGAAGATAGGTCTTCCTACGACATCCCCGATATCGACGAAGCCGAATTCCGGATCCCTGCTGTCGAAGCTGTTGTCTCTGTTATCTCCCATCACAAAGAGCTTCCCCGGGGGAACCTTCACTTTTTCGACGTCCGCGACCGCGTGCGGCACATTCATCCCTGACGGCTCTTCTCCGGTAAAGAAGGCGTAGGGCTCTGCGATCCGCTCTCCGTTCACGAAGGTCTCACGTCCCTTCACAGTCACAGTCTGGCTTTCGACGGCGATGATCCTTTTGGTAAGAAAGAAATTGTAATCCTCCTTGGGAAACAGAATGACCATACCCGGCTTTAGATCTTCGGCTGTGTAATCTCCTCCCATTTTGCACAACCAGGAATCGCCCGGAGCGATCGTCGGATACATCGAATTCCCCACATCCGCGGGGTATCGCATCGCCCGATATCCCGCCAATCTTGTGGCGACGAAGAGAACGACAATAATAATGAGAACCAGAATTATGATTTTGATTATTTTCTTCAGCACAATGCGCCTCATTTAACGGAAAATTCCGTAACTTTTGATGATAAAACTCCTGTGAATGATTTTATAATTTATACAACCGATTATTCAACCCGGGGGAATAACCCTTTTTTGTGTGCCGCGTATATCGATATAACTTGTTTACCTGAAAAATGGAGGTGCGAATGAAAAGCAAAAGGCCACGTCATTGCTATCTTTTTCTTGGTTGTTTGGTTGTTTTCTGGGGGGGGATGGTTCTGTCCGGGGGGCATGATCAAGAGAAAAGTTGGCCCCAAAGAGTGCTCATCACCAACGACAACGGCATCGAGGATGTTAAGATCGTCGAACTTGCACGGGCCTTTTCGGAAATCGCTGAGACATATGTCGTCGCTCCCCTTGAGGACCGCAGCGGCAGCACTCACTATTTGACCGTGACACAGAGAGGATCGTTCAGAGTGGAGAGACGTCAAATCGGCAAAGGGATCCATGCCTATGCCGTGGATGGTTTCCCCGCAGATTGTGTTGTGCTCGCATTGACAGGGATCATGAAGGATAGCCCCCCGGATCTTGTGATTTCCGGGATAAACGGAGGGCCGAATCTGGGCAAAGACTGGCTATTCTCGGGGACAATAGGGGCCGCGCGGGTGGCCAGTTTTGCTGGCTTTCCTGCCATTGCTGTGTCGGGATTGGATGACGATATGATCGACGCCATGTCCGCTGTAAACAGCTGGGTTGTCCGCTTGGCTCAGACTCCGTTGGTCCGCGAATTGAAGCCGCAGCATTATCTCACAGCCAGCATTCCACGTGTATCCCCCAAGCAAATTAAGGGTGTCCGTGTGGCAAAACGAGCTGACCTGCTAGAAAGACCTGTTTTCGCCAAGGCAACTGCCGATGACCTTGAAAGTGACGAAGAAGTATGGAGAATAGCCGGAACTGAAAAACTGGATTATTCTTTGCCGGGCGATTGCGATATCGCACTTTATAACCAAGGCTACATCGTGGTCGTTCCTATGCTCTGCGATGAGCATGATCATCATTTATTGTCGCGACTGAACGAGGATCGAGGAGCACTTCCGGAATGGGCTCTTCTCGAAGAGAAAAAGTGTCCTTAGCTCCCTCTGGGAAAAAACTATCCTTCCCTTCCTTACTCATATCTCAAGGAATCCGATGGGTTGGTGCGCGCCGCTCTCAGTGCTTGATAACTCACGGTCAGAAGGGCGATCGTCAGAGCGGTCAAACCGGATAAAAGAAAGGTGTCGATTCCGATCGCTGTCCGATAGGCATACACCTGGAGCAATTTGTTCATCACAAAGTAGGCGACAGGCCAGGCTATCAAATTCGCTAACAGTACCCATTTGGTGAATTCCTGTGTGAGAAGCGCAATGATCTTCGCCGCAGAAGCGCCCAACACCTTCCGGATCCCGATTTCCTTAGTCCTCTGTTCCGTCATGAACGAGGCAAGGCCGAACAACCCCAAACAGGATATAAAGATCGCCAGAGCCGCAAAAGAGCTAAAAAGAGCCCCGACTCTCTTTTCCGATTTGTAGAGCCGGTCGTATGTCTGGTCCAGAAAATGATACTCGAAAGGGGAGACGGGATTGATGTCTTTCCATACAGACTCGATGTGGGATAGGGCTTCCGGGATCTTGGCGCCGTGGATCCTGATCAGAACGAGCCCCTGGTCTGTTGCGCGTGCCATGTTATCGATAAAGAAAATGCGGGGTTCGATCGTGTGGTGGAAGGAACGGAAATGGGCATCTCTTGCGACGCCTATGATGGTCCCTTCATTCTTCTGAATGGCAAAACGTTTCCCCACGGGAGAGTCCAAACCGATCTTTGCGATGGCGCTTTCATTGAGGATGTATCCGCTATCTTCATCGGAGAGGACATCCCTGGAAAAGGATCGTCCCTCTTTGATTGCGAGGTTGAGTGTCTCGAAAAAGTCATAATCCACGCCGGCAAAAACGAGGTCGACTTTCCTCTCCGGCTCCTTCCCTTCCCAGTCGAACACTCCGGAGTTTCGCCAGGTGTTTTCAGAGAAGGCGTATCTTTGGGCCGAAACGGAGAGAATATTCGGATTTTTCAACAGCTCGTTTTTGACGGTCTGATATTTTTTCCCGATGTTCTCCTTGATGGGGATGTGGACGATGTTCTCCTTGTCGAAGCCGAGCTTGGCCCTTTGTATGAAATGAAGCTGTTTGGTAACGACGGCCGTCCCGAAGAGCAGCATGATCGCCAAAGAAAATTGGACAACGACAAGCCCCTTCCGGAGGGCTGTCCCTTTGCTCTTCGACTCCTTTATGCCTTTCATGACGGCCACCGGGCGAAAGGCGGAGAGGTAGATGGCGGGATAACTGCCCGCGATAACACCGGTCATGATGACGACACCCAAAAGGATCATGACCTGTGTCGCATTCGTCGTGCTCAAAAACATGTGTTTACCGGAAAGGGCGTTAAAGGCGGGAAGAAGGAGTGCGACCAAAACGAGAGCGAGGAGGAAGGATATGAATGTCAGAAGCAGAGATTCTCCGAAGAATTGTTTGACGATCTGAGACCGGCGCGCGCCCACGGTCTTTCGCATGCCCACCTCTTTGGCCCGCAGAGCGGAGCGGGCTGTGGAAAGGTTCATGAAGTTGACACAGGCGATCAAGAGGACGAAAAAAGCCACGATCGTAAACAGAAAAACATACTTGGCATCCCCCAACGTTACGATAGACATTCGATAAGACCTCGCGTCCAAATAGACTTCGGAAAGTGGCTGCAACCGGAACTGGAGGCCCTCTATGACCTGGGGGCTCTGGTTTTTCAAAGCGACAGCCGTCATTTTTTTTGCCAGGTCTCGGACATCGATCCCCTCCTGGACATGGACATAGGTCACGAAATTGTAAGAGCCCCATGTAGTGCTGTAGTTGCTGAGTTTGTCGATGAACTCGAATGAGCTCACAAAATCGAATTGAAGGTGTGAGTTTTGTGGAACATCCCGCAACACTCCTGTGACAGTGGCCGGAATTCCCTCGATCTCTATTGTCTTTCCGATCGGATCCTCACTCCCGAAATATTTTTGAGCTAAAGATTCGGTGATTACGATGTCGGTGAATTCTTTGAATGCGGACCTCGGGTCTCCTTTTGCGAACGAAAAACTGAAAGCTTCAAAAAGAGAAGGGTCTGTAATCAGCCCTCGATCTTCATAGAAGGCCTTGTCTTTATAGTGAAAAACCAACTTCGAGTGCGATGCCACTCGAACGGCGTGCCGGATCTCCGGAAGTTGCTCTTCGATGGCCGGGGCGAATGGAGCTGGCGACGCTTCGATACCCTTCCAATTGTATTTTTCCCAGTCGGCGACGACTCTGCAAATGTTATCCCTGTTCTTATGAA
>JASFEP010000328.1:0-5319 GCA_050124775.1 Candidatus Aminicenantota bacterium | reverse complement strand
CCAAATTGACATTTCCATTTAGCGATGATAGAAAAAGTTTATAAACGCAGCACCCCATCGATCTAAATACAGGGAAAGAATAATAGTCAGTAGATAAAAATGACAAATAGCACCCTCAGTAAAAAGCTGCATATTAAAGAAGGGCAGAGGCTAACCATAATCAATCCGCCCGAAGGTTACATGAGTTTTTTGGGAGAATTGCCTGAAGGAGTTGAATTAGAAAAACACGCAAAAGGCGAATTCGATTTTGTCCACCTTTTTGTCAACAATATCGCTGAACTGGAGGAATCCGGGCCAGAGGCCCTCGATGCCGTCAAGTATGACGGTATTCTGTGGGTTTCTTATCCTAAGAAGAGCTCGGGAGTCAGCACAGATATCAGCCGGGATGTGGGATGGGACATCATGGCAAAAAATGGCTTGCGTGCGGTAGCAGCGGTCTCTATAGACGATGTCTGGTCAGCTTTACGCTTTCGGCCGGTCGAACGTGTCAAAACCAATAAATAATCGGAGGAGTAGCAATGCTTCGTGCAAAACTCATTCCTATTCTTTCCTGTTTCCTCTTCGTTTTTTCATTCGGGTGTAGAGAAACGTCAACTTCAAAACCAGCGGATACAATCTATATCAACGGCCATGTTCTAACCATGGATGATGAAAACCCTGAAGTGGGCGCGTTTGCCATAAGCCAAGGGAAGATCCTTTCCATCGGGACCTCTGAGGAAATCGCCGGCGCCTACCCGGAAGCCGATGTTGTGGATTTGGAAAGAAAAACTGTGATGCCGGGCATAATCGAGTCCCATGGTCATCTTCTGAGCCTGGGACAGAGCTTCCTGGAACTGAATGTCGAGGGGATAGAAACACCCGATGACGTGGTCCTCAAGGTTAAAGAGAGAGTGAAGAATGTCCAGACGGGAGAGTGGATCACCGGATGGGGTTGGGATGAGGGAGCCTGGGCCAAAAGTTATCCAACAAACAGAGAACTCAGTGAAGTCTCGCCCGAAAATCCCGTTTATCTCAGGGGACTCCATGGATTTGCCTGCTGGGCGAATGCCAAAGCCCTTGAACTTGCGGGGATCGATAAGGATACGCCAAATCCGGAGAACGGCGAGATCATCAAGGACCCGCAAACAGGGAAACCCACAGGCATCTTGACGAACGAGGCGCAGGACCTGTTGACAGGGCACATTCCTCCAATGACAGTGACACAAACGGAGAAAGCACTCAAGTTGGCCATCGAGGAGTGTCTAAAGTACGGTTTAACGAGCATCCATGAAGCCAGGACAACGACCAAAATGCTCGAAGCACTCAATTCCTTAAAGAATAAAAAGGAGCTCAAGAGCCGGATTTATGTGATGCTCGACTGTACGGAACAGGAGCTTATCGAGACATATTTCGAGAGCGGCCCGTCCGTTGACCCTGAGAATTTCCTGACCGTACGCTGTATCAAGATCTTTGTGGATGGAGCTCTGGGTTCACGGGGGGCAGCGATGATAGAGCCTTACAGCGATGCGCCCGATGAAAAAGGGCTGGTGGTGACTCCCGAGGATGAAGTTTACCGACTCTCAAAACGTGCATTACAGTGTGGCCTCCAGGTGGCGATCCATGCGATCGGTGACCGCGCCAATCGAATAACACTCAATGCCTTCCAGAGAGCGCTCGAAGAGAATCCGGATGTCAAAGACCACAGATTTCGTCTCGAGCATGCCCAGGTTGTGGCCTTGGAGGACATTCCGAAGTTCGCTCCGCTGGGAGTCGTGCTCAGCATGCAGCCCCCGCATGCCACATCGGATATGCCTTGGGCGGAGACACGCGTAGGACCCGAGCGCATCAAAGGAGCTTACGCCTGGCGCTCTTTTTGGGATAGCGGCGTTCATATGACATTGAACTCCGACTTCCCGGGAGAGACACTCGATCCCTTCGTCGGGATGTATACGGCTATGACGAGACAAACCCCAGAGAATATCCCGGAGGGAGGATGGTATCCCGAGCAATGTCTTCAAAGGGATGAAGTTCTTAAAGCATACACGATCGAGGCTGCCTATTCGGGATTCGAAGAGGACATCAAAGGAAAAATTGTCCCGGGTATGCTGGCCGATTTTATCGTTCTCTCGGGCGATATACTCAATATTCCGGTTAAAGAATTCCTGGATATTAAAGTGCAGCAGACTTATCTTGGTGGGCGATTAGTTTACGAACGACAATAACCTGAAATATTTAAACAAAAGGCCTCTGCCTCGACCTTTTTGAACGGGAGGGGTGGGTTGGATGTGGGATGAGTTGGTATCGGCTCGTTAATAATTCTGGATGGTTAAGCGCATGAAAAACCTAGAACAAAAGATCAGAGAATTGGGCCGGAGCGAGGGCTACGCAAAAGACGAGTTTTTGTTCCATGCAGACGATGCGGCAGAAGGTTTTTTCTATCTCCAATCTGGGGAAGTCCGAGTCTTCAATATGGACGAACAGGGAAAAGAGCTGGAGGTCGTTCGGTTGAATCCGGGCGATTTTTTCGGCGAAGCCATTGTATTCGTCAAAGACAGGTTTCCGTCCTATGCACAGGCTGTTAAGGATTCTCAGGTCATTTATTTCGAAAAGGAAACGTTTTTCCGGAACTTGGAGAAGGACCCCGCCATCGGCGAGTTTTTTCTTCGTTTGCTCGCAAAAAAATGCATTGTCCTCAATAAAAGGATCGAAGCCCTGGAACTGCGGACAGTCCGCCAGAGGTTGATCCAGTATCTTGTGTCGAGTCGCACGAGTCAAACATCCTCTGACATCACATTACCGATGACAAAGACAGAGCTCGCTAAGCTTTTGGGCACGATCAGCGAAACCCTCTCACGCAATCTCAAACAGCTCCAAGAGGAAGGCCTAATTGCTGTAGAGGGGAACACAATCCATATGAAAGATATCGCACGCCTTAAAGAAGAACTCGGAGAGAGTTCCTAGATCATCTATCTTATCGCTTCAATCGGGCCCCTTAAAAACAAAATCAGAGTATATTAACGCTATTGAAAGATTATAGATACCATTTCCCATAATAATCTCTTTTTCCGTTTTTTTGACCCAAGTCAAAGAATTTACATTCAGCAAAAGTTATCCTAAAAGTGCAAATCTCATTTAAGGAGAAAAAAATGGCGAAAAGAAAAATCATTGAGATAGATAGAGAATTGTGTAACGGTTGCGGCCTTTGCACAGAGGCATGCGCTGAGGGCGCCTTGGTGTTGGACGATGAGAACAAGGCTGTCTTGACAAAAGAGATATACTGTGACGGGATGGGCGCCTGTTTGGATGTCTGTCCTGTGGATGCGCTTAAGATCATAGAAAGAGAGAGCGATGAGTACGATCCCAAAGCCACTTATGACCACGTTCTTAAATCGAGAGGCAAAGAAGCCGCCGCCCATGTGCACGGCATCGGATGCGAACACGACCATCCCGAACCGAGTTCGTTAGGGGAAAAACCTCACGCCCCGCAATTCGGGATGGGAGGATGTCCGGGAAGCATGGCCCGCGAGATTCAGCGGAATGCAGAACCGGGTTCACAGAATACAGTTACCGGGGAATCAGAATTATCGCAATGGCCTATTCAGCTTCACCTCGTGTCCCCCTATGCCCCCTATTTCAACAACAGCGATCTGCTCGTTGCGGCCGACTGCACAGCCTTTTCATTGGGCAGCTTCCATCAAGACCTCTTGAAAGGAAAGAAGCTTATCATTGCCTGTCCAAAGCTCGATGACATATCTCCCTATATCGAGAAGCTTTCCGAGATCCTCAAGAATAACACGGTTTATTCCCTAACAGTAGCGACAATGGTTGTTCCCTGCTGTTCCGGCCTGGAACACATTGTGGATAAGGCTGTGGAGCTCTCAGGGATGAATATCCGTGTAAAAAAGATCAAAGTGGGAATAGACGGTCAGATGATTCAACCTTCGTAAATCTTTGATGGTCCTTCCCCGAAGATGAAATCATTGCGTATCGTTTAAGCAAAATATATAAATATACAAATTATTTTTTTCTAGAGACTTATCGATGCGTTCGAGCCTGTAGCCAGCATCATTCATTTGTATTTCCATCTGTTCTGGAGATGTCGCCCTTATCCACTCTCCGATCGCTAGCTTTCCATCGGACTTGAGTGCGGACCTTGAATTCCGCATCAATGTGATCGGATCTTCAAAGTGATGGTATGCCGAGATGACAAAAATAACATCCAGCTCTCCTTGAGGCAATTTAGGATCCGTGATATCTCCGAGGATCGTTTCGACATTTCCGAGTTCCCAACGCTTGCAGCGATTCTCTAGATGCTTCAATGCGTCAGAGTCGATATCTTCCGCATAGACTTTGCCGTTTTTTCCGACTCTCACAGCGAGCTGAACCACATAACGCCCGTGTCCGGCTCCGATCTCTGCCACTGTCATTCCAGGAATGATTCCGATCGCATCCATGACTTGGTTTGGTGGCTGAAGCCTGTTCAGTCTGGCTTCATTGGGAGTTTCAGGCTCGAGAACACCTTTCGTTTCTTGTGCAACAAGGGTTGATACTGCAATGATCAAAATAGCCAAGAAAAGGGTATAAACCGCCCGAATTTGCTGATTTCTCATCTCAATTTCTCCTTTTTCTCATCTGTATGGCGATAAACATATCTGCAAAATATGTGCCAGGTGATTCTCGGGGAAGGTGCAATTTTTCAAAATAGGAAATGATCATTTTTGTAAAAAATTAGAGCGGATCCAAACGGTATTAGAATACATGTGAGTTTTCGAGCGTCTAATGTAAGGATTACACTGGAAAAAGACTATATCCTCCAAGTTTTTTTCAGGATGGCCGCATTGTCGACGAGCAAATTCATATATATAACCTCCAGATCGATCATCTCTTTGTCGGACTTGCGGAGCCACTCAGCCAGCCAGCCGAAGCGGATCGCCAAAATAAACTCCAATAAAGACTCCCAACTTTTTTCCGCTAAAAATTCCGCCTCTCTGAGGCTTCGAATAAAATCGATGACCAAATCTCCGACGAGAGCTTGCGGGTTTTCGATACCGATGCAGCCGATAAGATTGGCAGCATCGTAACTTTCGGGTTTGTATCCTGCAAACTCCCAATCGATGACCGATTTAATCCCGTCTTCCGACCAGATGATATTGAGAGGATGGTAGTCTCCATGGGTGAATGAAACAGACAAATGGTTATGGATCTCCATGAACGAGTCTTCCAAAAAATAAAAAATCGGTCTCACCTTTTTTTCGAGACCCGGTTCATGTTTTTTCAACTTTCCCAACATGTCGTACACATATTTCTTGATGGAAAAGGGGTCTTTTCTGTCAAAATAAG
>JASFEP010000327.1:0-5359 GCA_050124775.1 Candidatus Aminicenantota bacterium | reverse complement strand
TTCAGTTGATGCGGGTTAAGGAGATCGTCCGCGGTCACTGAGATAGATTATTCATAAAAGTAGCTGACAACCATATATTCAAAAACTGAAAACGCATAACTTCTTATTAATCGTAGAGGAGGTATCGCTGGCGTTTTTTGAGGAAGAGCTGTTCCTCCTTTTTTATTTGAGCGATCAATCGGTCGTAGGCTAGATTTCCCTTGATGTACCGAACCAGAAGGTCATCCCCGAAAAGCAGGTTTAAGCTGTCGGATTTAACCGAGATCTTCGCTCTGTGTCGTTCTTTGAGAGCCTTGATGAGTGCAAATGTGAAGTGGACGGAGCGGAATCTTCCCGGCTCGCGGACGCGAATGCGGATTCCCTGACAGAGACGGTTTTCGTAGGCCGGATGAAGGGTTTTTCCGGGAAGGGAGACAGGCGTATAGGTCAGTGTCTCTAACTCGATACCGAAGGCGTCACCTTCGAGCGCCCGGATCAGATTTTGTGTGTCTAACCAGGGAGTCCCGAACTGGAGGAACGGATGGGATGTGCCAAGACCTTGATTGAGTAGGAGCCCTCCCAGCAATCCAGTTCCGGGGAAAGCCAGAGCCGACTCCGGTGTGGGAATGTTCGGAGAGGTGGGGGTCCAAGGAAGACCCGTATCCTCCCAAAAATAAGACCGATGCCAATTGTCCATCGGGATAACGCAAAGGTCTACATCCTGGGGAATCCATCCCTCTCCCCTCATCATTCGGGCCAGCTCTCCTGGTGTCAAGCCGTACCTGATCGGGATCGGGCATGCACCTATGAATGATGTGTATTTCTCCTTTAAAACCGGCCCTTCGACAAGCAAACCACCTGCGGGATTGGGTCGGTCAAGAACGTACACGGATTTATCGGCTTGGCCGGCGGCCTCCAGAACATACATCAGAGTCGTGATGTATGTGTAAAATCGGGTTCCCACATCTTGAATATCATAGATAAAAGCGTCGATATGTGACATCTGTTCGGTTGTGGGTCTTTTGGTTTTTCCATAAAGGCTGAAAACAGGGATGTCCGCAAAACGGCTGTTTTCGACCGCGTGGCCCCCTTCCATCAGGCCTGTAAAACCGTGTTCCGGCGAGAATATAGCCCGGACCTCGACCCCTTTTTCAAGAAATGCCTGGAGCACTGGGGTGCCATCGGGAAGAAGCGAGGTGTGGTTGATAACGAGTCCGAGCCGTTTGCCACGGAGTGTCTCCGGAAATGATTCAAGAGCGTGTTCGCTGCCCAGCAAAACCCTGTCCTGTGAGGCCTTTTTGGAATTGATGGCCGGGAGACTTGCGGCGGCGTGATTCATAGGGATTGATGTACAGAAGATTGCACAAGAGGCAACAAATAAATGGAAATATCTATGCAAGGGGTGAATGGCCTTACGGATCCGGCCTTTATCCGTATTGCTGTTTGTCGTCAATAATATCGCCTTTCTGCCAATCTTTGATCCAATCTGTAACGTGAAAGATCTTCATCTGACCATCTGCGGTCGAACAGATGACCCGTTCGATCCCCGAGTTGATAATCATCTTTTTGCAGATAAAACAGGGGAACGCATCGATAGGCGCGGTTTTGCCGTATATCTTGCCGTAGATATACATATCCCCGCCCAGCAGGCTTACACCTGCACGGGCAGCGTTGATGATGGCGTTTTGCTCGGCATGGACACTGCGGCATAGCTCATACCTCTGTCCGTGGGGTATTTTGAGCTTATCTCTCAAGCAGGATCCATGCTCGAAGCTATCCTTCGTTTTTCGGGGTGCCCCCACGTATCCTGTGGAAATGATCTGGTCATCGCGGATGATGATCGCTCCGATCGATCGGCGGAAGCAAGTGCTTCGCTCCGAGACCTCTTTGGCAATACCCAGATAATATTCATGTTTGGATTTTCTGCGGGGAGTCATAGGAACCTCTCCAGTTTTTTGCAGAAGTCATCGAGACTGCCTTCGTTGGTCACCCGATAATCAGCCATGTGCATACACTCCTGGAGCTGCTGGCCCTTTTCACTTTGCGTCATCTCTTCCTCTTCTTTAGAAATAAACTCTTGAAGTGACGATGCGGATTCGTCCCGGCCTCTTTGTTTGACTCTCTCGTATCTTATATCGACCGGGGCATCGATGGCAAGGAGGATGAAACTTTCCTGGCGTCTAAAATATCCCACCTCCCCCGGATTCCTGATGCTGTCGATAACGGCAGACCCTCTGACATGATCCATCACTCGCCGGGCCAAGACATCTGCGCCGTGTTCGCTTCTCAGTTCGTTCCCCTTTTGGATCATGTTATCCCTGCTCAGTGCCCGTCCCTCTTCGATCAAAGCACTGCGAATGATGTCGGACAATGAGAAATAGGCGTAACCGTGATTCTTGAAAAAATCGGCGGCTTCTCCTTTTCCCGAGCCGTTAGTTCCTGTGAGTCCGATAAGTTTATGTTTGAGAGTCATTTTTTTAAGAGATTCGGAAGGCTTCGGATCAGATTTGTGAGCGGAAGACTCGCGAGGATATGGGAGAGATGGGGGATCAAAGAAAAGAGCGCTTTCAGTTTTGTCGCGATCCGTTCTCCGTGGAAATATTTAAGGGCCTTGTCCATAAAAGATGCCATTTCTGGATCGTATGGAAACCACCATGCTTGCGTCTTTTTTTTCTTGAAGTCAAGACTTACGTACTTGATGTTCACGAGTTCCAGTTGGCCAAAATGTCCGTGGGACCGACCGATCCCGCTTCCTTTAACCCCTCCCCAGATCGCTCCGGGTTCGGCAAATGACGACATGTGATCGTTCACCGTGACAGTCCCCGTTTCCAATCGATCGGCCATCCATCTCGCTGTTTTCCTATTCCTCGTCCAAACTGAGGCGGTCAAGCCCAGTGAACTGTCATTGGCCAACGCGATGGCCTCTTGGGGGTCCGAAAAAGCCATGATCGGAAGCACCGGGCCGAATGTCTCCTCTGTCATTATCTTCATGGAATGGTCGACACCTGTCAACACGGCCGGGTGCATAAAATAACCTGGGAGAGAGTCGCTGGGTGTGCCGCCGCAGATGACCCGTGCACCCAGGGCTTTCGCGTCTTTGATGTGTTCCCTGACTAGAGCGAGTTGTGATTCCGTGGTCATCGGGCCGACTTCGACCCCCGGTTCCTTAGGATTCCCCAAGTTCAGCTTTTGTGTGTGCTTGACGACACATTCTATGAACTCGTCGGCGATGGCGCGGTCCACATAAACTCTCTCGACAGCGCCGCAACTCTGGCCACAGTTCATGAACCCGGCCCACACGGCTCCCCTGACCGTTCTTTCCAGATCTGCGTCTTTCAACACGATCATCGGGTCTTTTCCTCCCAGCTCGAGGACGATATTCGTCAGATTCCGACTGGCCAACTCCATAATCCTCTTTCCCGTGGAAACACTGCCGGTGAAGAGGATGTTCTGGATATCGGGATGAGCGATGAGTTTTTCTGCCTGGGGAATCTTGCAGTTGACGATGTTCAAAACACCGGAAGGAAGTCCGGCCTCCATGAAGATATCCCCGATCATGGATGCTGTGAGTGGAGTGGATGTGGAGGGCTTGAGGATGACTGTATTCCCCGTAGAAATGGCGCTTATGATATCCAGGATCGGGAGCAGAAAGGGAAAATTCCATGGGGAGATGATGAATGTCGGTCCGAGGGGAGAAAAATGAAAAGCATTTGATTTATGGAGGAAAAGAGCGACCCGTGACCTCATCCTCTTGGGGCTCAGGTTTTTTTCCGCGCAATGGGCATAATAGTCGAGCGCTTCGGTCGCCGACCAGACCTCCATGGACAGGGATTCGGGAAGCGGGGATCCGTGCTCCTCAGTGATCAACGTGGCGATCTCTTCGCTTTTTTGGAGGAGTAGTTTTTTTGCGTTTTTGAACACTTGTCTTTTTGCATCAGCAGAGGATTCTTTCCAGAAAGTGAATGCGTTCTTAGCCGCTGCGACCGCTGCTTGACAGTGGTCTTCTGTGGCGAGATACGCTTCTCCCAAAGGATCGAGCGTCGCCGGGTTCAAGGAGGTGATCTTCTGTTCGGTCGCTATCCTGTTGTTATTGATAAGCAGGGTTCCATCCATAGGTTTAGAACCTTCCTTTCAAAGCGCGCCGGCACCAGGATAAGAACAATGAGGGATAGGCATCAAGGATCAGATCGAACCTGAACATTGGATTGACGATTCCGGCCTTCAAGAAAAACCACAGGACAAGATCTTTGTGTTTGGGGGGGCATCCCTTGATCCTGCGTTTGACTCGTGCCTTTACCTTTCCCTGGATCTCCGAGCAGGAACCGATCACCATGAGCCTGTCGGCGGAGACGTCTCCCTTGTATTTTCCCATGACCAGAGTCCATGGCGGAAGGGCCTCCCAGAGTTGGGGTTTTCTGTCTTTGATCATGTGGAGCCAGTCAAGCACAACCCCGTGGCACCCCCCCTGACAGAACGGCTCTCCGCAGAGGATCTCCATTCCGCAGTCGAGGTTCCTGATGTCCATAAGGCCGAGATCCCATTCGTTGGTTTTGTGTTGAACCTCATCGAGGGAGATATCGCCCGTTATTTCGATATTATCGAGATCCAGCGGACCATAACCCCTTTCGTTAGCGATGCGGATATGCGGGATGTTTTCCGGGTCGAGATGAAGAATGCGGGCACAGACGGCGTCGTGAGCCACGGCATTTTTTGCCATGACGATAATACCCAGAGGAAAGCCGTGCTGCGTAAGGTGATTTCCTCCCAGGGACATTTCAATACCATCCGTCGCGATAAAATCCGGACAACCGACTTCGTAAAGGTCGACGATCTTCTCATCCAGATTGTAGTTGTGATCCCGCATCCGCTCGCGGTCGCACAGGATACCGATGTTGAGTTTCAGGGCGGCGGTGAGCCCGTATGAGAGGGCATTGCTCTTGAGCTTTGGTGTGTACATACAAAAGTCGTTTCTTGCGATCTCTCGGGCTGTCGTAATCTTGTCATGGACTTTGCCCCTTTTGAGAGCGACTGTCTTTTTTTTGGATTCTTCTATTGGGAGAAGTTTTATATTGTGCTTGAGTTTAAGGCGGTAATAACCGGCGCGCCTCATCATACGCGTTGTGGGAAGGCCGGCGCCGCATTTCTCGGCAATAGTGATTCTTCGAACGGAACCGTTGCTGTGCGTGATGGCTCCCAACACACCATCGAGAAATTCCGGGCGTGTGTATGCTGCCGGGGCGATCTTGTGGTGAGCCATGACAACATTGGGCTTGATCGTGATGTATCCCCGGATCTTCGATATCAGGTCAAGCTCTTCCAGGCCCTCTCCGATGATGTCTTGGATTTTATCCGGATCAGAGCTGGGGAGTCTGCGAAGGAT
>JASFEP010000326.1:0-5363 GCA_050124775.1 Candidatus Aminicenantota bacterium | reverse complement strand
CCCCTGGAAGGCGAAGAAGTGGCCCGAGGTTCGCGGATCAGTTTTTTAGTGAGCCAGGGTGATAGAGAGAAAAAATACCTGATGCCCGACTTGATCGGAAAAAGGGCCGCTGTCGTTATCGAAAAATTGAAAGATTTGCAATTCAACATCGGACATATTCGTTATTCTTACTATCCTGGTCTAGAATCGGGAATCATCATCAATCAATACCCCGAGCCCGGCTCTCGTATTCAAAGGAGAAATCTTATCACCATGGAGGTTAGCAAATAATGATCCAGATCGCACCTTCTATCCTTTCGGCGGACTTCACACGGATCGCAGATGCAGTAAAAATGGCTGAGGATGCCGGCGCAGACCTCATCCATGTGGATGTTATGGACGGTCACTTCGTCCCCAATCTTACATTGGGACCGGGAATGGTCGCTGCCCTCAAAGATAAAACGAGCCTTCCCTTGGATGTCCATCTTATGGTGGAAAACCCCGAAACACTCATCCCACTTTTCCAGGATGCGGGCGCAGATTGGATATCGATCCATGTCGAGGCTTCCGTCCATCTGCAAAAGGACATCGTCTCTATCAAGGAAAAAGGGCAAAAGGCAGGTCTGGCTCTCAATCCCGCAACGCCCATCCACCTTATGAACGAGATCATACGCGAACTCGACTTCGTACTCCTGATGACAGTGAATCCAGGTTGGGGAGGGCAAGGATTTATCGAATCCTGCCACAAAAAGATAAGTCATCTGAAAAACTGGTTGCATGGACAGAAGATAGAGATCCCGATCGAAGTCGATGGTGGGATCAATCCGAATAATTTGGAGGAGATCATTCAGGATGGGGCTGATATCATTGTCATGGGTTCTGCGATCTATAAACAGGAAAATCCCCAAGAGGTCATCAAAACAGCCAAGTCCATAGCCGAAAAGTACGGAAAACCATGAATTGTTTAGTCACTGGCGCCGCTGGATTTATCGGATCGCATCTGTCCCTCCGATTGCTCAAAGAAGGTTTTTCTGTCATCGGTGTGGACAGTCTCACCGATTATTATCCCAGATGGATAAAATTGAACAATCTGTCGCCGATCCAGAATGAAGGCAATTTTTCCTTCATCGAAGAAGACATCAATTCTCTAGACCTCCGCCAGCTTTTACAAGGGATCGATTGTGTTTTCCACATGGCCGCCCAAGCAGGGGTTAGGGCGAGTTGGGGACAGAGCTTTTCGGGGTATTTGCGAAATAATATCGAAGCCACTCAACGGCTCTTGGAAGCATCAAAGGATCGGCCCCTTAAAAAATTCATATATGCATCCTCCTCTTCAGTTTATGGATTTTGCCCTGAGCTTCCCATGAGAGAATCCAGTCCGCTCCTCCCCTATTCGCCCTACGGCGTCACCAAGCTGGCTGCAGAAAATTTGTGTTATCTCTACTTCAAGAATTATGGTATCCCTGCTGTATCCTTGCGTTTTTTCACTGTTTACGGTCCTGGGCAGCGGCCCGATATGGCTTTCCATAAATTTTTTAGATCAACAGCCGAGAACAAACCCATCACCGTGTTCGGTACGGGAGAGCAAACAAGAGATTTTACTTACATCGATGATATCGTCGATGCCATTTATGTTTGTACCTCCAGAGGCCGGGCAGGGGAAACATACAACCTGGGTGGAGGGGACAGAAAAATGTTAAAGGATCTCTTCCCTCTTTTCGAAGAGATCTGTGGGAAAAAAATCACCATCAACTGGGAAGAAAAACAAAAGGGAGACGTCCTTCATACATTAGCGGACATTCAAAAGGCAAAGGCAGACTTAGGATTCGATCCAAAAACGCAGATCGATGAAGGACTGAGCGAAGAATGGAGCTGGATCCAAACCCTCTATTCCCCTGAGGATAAATATCAATGATACGAGTGAGACAAATTTTCATTACTGAGAAAATTTTCTTGTACGGATGCCTCGTCCTGTGCATTCTTATTTTTGCGAGCTGCGGAAATAAGGAAGTAGAGATCGACCCAGAGATCGCATCGAACGATGAACTCCTTTTTAATCAGGGAATGGAAGCAATCGAAAAAGATCCAGAAAAGGGCCGTCTCTATTTACGACAGGTCATAGATTCCTTTCCAAAGAGTTTTTATGCTCAAAGGGCAAAGTTGGCCATCGCCGATTCCTACTTTGAAAAAGGAGACGAGGGGAGTATGATCATCGCCGCTTCCGAATACAGGGAATTCATTTCCCTGTTCCCTCTCAGTCCCTCTGCTTCCTATGCCCAGTACCAGATCGGGATGACCTTCTATGAAAAGGTCTTGAAACCCGGGAGAGATCAAACCAAAACAATACAGGCCCTCGCAGAATTCAAAAAAGTGATCACCAATTACCCGTTGAGTGACGAAGCCAAACTGACAGAGGAAAAGATCAGGGATTGTGAGGAAAGATTAGCCGCACACACTCTGAGCATCGGAGAACTCTACTATAAGCGAGGGGCTTATAAAGCCTCGACAAGCCGATTGATCGATATCCTAACGGATTACCCGAATTATTCAGAGATGGATAAAGTGTATTTTTATCTCGGCGATTCTTATTACAAATGGGAGAAGATCGAAGAGAGTATTCCCTACTTCCGCAAGCTCATAACAGATTATCCCGAGAGCAAATACGCGGAAAAAGCCACTGAAAGGATGGAAGAGATCGAAAAACGGACATAAATGGACATGATAAAAGTAACGAATACTGATTTAATGCGGAGGTCAATATGAACAAACGGAGTAAAATTGTGAGTGTGCTTTGGGTGCTGATTCTATTCACCACCTTATCCTATACGCAAGAAATAACGCCCGATTTTTCATACGGAAAAAAGTGGAGCGCCGGGCTGGGATTCGAATACTTCAAAACAACGATCAGCTGGGATGAGGATAGTCTCATCTCACCACTCAAATCCTATCTTATGACACTTCATGTCGGTTACGAGATCGTGGAGGGCTTAAATCTGGGAGGGATCATCGGTTATGCCTCGTCCGATTATGAATCTCTGACCTTTCGTGAATTGCCTCTCTCATTGACAATAGACAAGGGAGCGATCGGGGGATTGCTTTTCGGGGGGGAGGCCGAGTTTACGTTCTACGAAACAGACAGCCTAGGCTTCAGTATCATCGGCCAGTATATCTACACCATCGGTGGAGAGAAGCAATGGGATATTCCTGGACTTGCAGTCGAAGGCACAGCAACGGGCAAGCCGAAATGGTCACGGTTGACTCTGGGAGCATCTTTCAAATACACAGCTACCGATCCTTTCGTTCCTTACCTGAATGTCGCTTACAGCTCCCTCTCAGGTAGCTTCGAGTTGGAAGAGTCCATCCAATCCCTGAATAGAAGAGAAGAAAAAGACATATCTGGCGTTGGAAATATTATGATCGGTGTAGGAGGAATCTACGATTTCTCCGATGCTTTCAGGCTCCATTTGGAGGCTGATTTCACACCTTACGGAAGCGGTGACAATTATGACAGCGGTGTCGATTTTGGCGCCCTTGTGAGGATTATGTACTCATTCTAAAGTGATGCGGAGGAAAGGATGACAAAGAACAGATATTTTTTAATCACATCCATAATACTTGTCCTTATGTTTTCGGTCAGCATCAACAATGCCGACCAGGATAGGAGAATGCAAAGGATCAAAACTCCGGCGCTCCAAGACATCCATGTCGAAAAGGATAATTTGAGAACAAGAAATAACCATCAGCGATATGCATCGGGGCAAATTCTCGTCAAATTCAGGCCGACCCTCTCTGAGGTCCAAATGGCGAATCTCATAGATGTGTATCGATCCCGCACCATAAAAAAAATCGAAAGCCTGAATGTCTACCAGATCCAGATCCCAGAATACTACAGTGTGGAGGAGATGGTGAATGTTTTCGGCCGAAATCCGGATGTGAAATTCGCCGAACCCAACTATATCGCCCGTATAACGGCCACCCCCAACGATCTGTTATTCCGGGAACAGTATGCTCTCCACAACACCGGTCAAGATATCGGCGTGCCAGGGAGTCCCGCAGGTACTCCCCGGGCTGATATCAAAGCACCCGAAGGATGGGAAGAGACCAAAGGAACGAATTCGACCCTGATCGCCATTCTCGATACGGGGATAGATCTCCTCCATCCGGACTTGCAAAGCAAGGTTGTATCTGGGGGAAGAGATTTTGTCAACGATGACTTCGACGCCACAGACGATAACTGGCATGGCACCCATGTCGCCGGGATCGCTGCCGCAGATACGAACAACTCCGAGGGGATTGCAGGAGTCGCTTGGAATTGCAGGCTGCTTCCTGTCAAAGTTTTGGATGAAGAAGGCCTCGGGTACTATTCATGGATAGCGGAAGGGATCCGATGGGCTGCCGATGAGGGTGCCGATGTCATCAGCATGAGTTTCGGAGGAGAGAGCGAAGGAGGTATATTGAGGGAAGCTTTGGACTATGCGAAAAGGGCTGGAGTCGTGATCGTGGCTTCCGCCGGCAATGATGGAGACGGCGTGTTTTATCCTGCGGCTTACGATGAATACTGCATCGCTGTTGCAGCCACGGATTACAATGATGAAAGACCGGAATGGTCCAACCCTGGTCCTGAGATCGACGTAGCTGCCCCCGGGGTTAGGATCATCAGTTGCGTTCCCAGTTGGTTCTGGGGACCCGGATCTTATCCCTACGGATATGCCGGGGGAACATCCCAGGCAGCCCCCCATGTAGCTGGGCTTGCAGCGCTTATCAAAGATCTTAAACCGTGGCTGCGTGTGGATGAGATCATGGATATCATCAGGTACACGGCCGAAGATGTCAACAGCACAACATCCCCTGGATTGGATGAGTTTATCGGTTACGGCCGCATAAACATGGACACGGCCCTTGTCCCCATCAAACTTACGTCTTTAGTCGAAAAGTAACTCCTTCTCTCAAGGGGATTTCGATCGGACACGTGTCCGATCAGATATTTTTAAACTGGGAAATGATCAGATCGCTCCGCATTCAGAACCTCGCAACGATCGAAGACCTTGAATTAGACTTCGAGGGAGGTTTCTCGATCCTCACGGGAGAAACCGGAGTCGGAAAATCCATCATCATCGGTGGCATCCTTCTCGTCCTGGGAGAGAAAGGATCAAAAGATATGATCCGAACGGGCGAAAAGGAGATCTCCATCGAAGCGGTCTTCCGATCAGAAGAACCGAATGAATCTTTGGATTCTCTCGTGACTGACTCAGACACTGATATATTCATTCAACGCAGGATTTCCACAAAAAAAACGGGTAAAGGGTATATCAATGGAACACTCGTTCCCATAAAGAAACTCAAGGATATCAGCAGCCTGTTTGTCGACATCTATGGTCAGAACG
>JASFEP010000325.1:0-5380 GCA_050124775.1 Candidatus Aminicenantota bacterium | reverse complement strand
TAGTATCAGACTTGGCCAATGAAAAAATGGTTACATCGAATTTGGGGACAGGCTACTTTTTACAGAGGTAATTAAAAAAGCAGCCTGTCCCCTTTTTATTCCCTTTTCTTAGAAGCGGAAGGATAGTCCGAGCCGCAACTGAAAGCCGGAGAGGTCGAGCTCGAAATCTCTAACCCTGTCTTCCTCCGAGTTATCAGACCAATGAGCGGTTGGAAATTCCATTTCGAGTTCGCCCCAGGCCGCTGCAACCGTTTCTCTTTTTATGCCCCAGCGCCCATCCCAGGTCGTACTCCTTCCGTCCATCTCCTCTCCTCCGGGACCGGAGATAGACTTGACAACCTGATAAGCATAGCCGGCCTCCAAAAAAATCTCGAATCTGGAGATGATTGGATAACTGAACCGTCCCCCAAGATCGACAGCGATACCCGTTCCCGATCCTTTTTCTTCAAGGACGCCGTTTCGGTTGTACGTAACATACCTGTAGCCCGGGCCTTCGGTCACCCATTCATAACTCCATTCAGTGAAGTAGCGGCAATCGGCGAACATGGGTCCCCCGCTTATAAAAGCCTCCATCGTTAACGTGTCTTTCAGTTTTTTCGTGATATGAACGCCGATCGTAGGGATATAAGCTTTTGCGGAAAGGGAATAAGGAGAATATCTGATAGCCTCGTTATAGCGCTCATCCGACAGTTCATTCCGGAAATATTCATACTCTAAATCCATGTTCTGGGAGCTTGTTTGGTACTTGAATCCCAAAGAGAGGGCGATCGTCTCGCTAATATAGTACTTGATTCTCCCCCCTATTGGATAGGAACGCGTGATTTCTTTCCGTTCCTCACCCTGGTTTCTCGTCCATGATTGGATCTGATCGGTCGCGACAAGATAATCGAAATAGGAATCATAGAAAAATTCTTGCAGCCTTGCGTCGTGGCTGACGAAGAGATTGAGATCTTGAGGATTCAGGAAGATGATCCCGCCGTAAAACTCCACCTGAAACCTGTCGAAGGAGCGGATGAAAGCGGCGTCTTCCGTTTGTGGATAAGAGGTCTTTTTCTCATCGATCTTTATGTCTTTCTCAGCTTCCGCCCAACCCTTTGGAGAGTTGAAAGCCCAAAAGAGAAGAACGCATAAAATAGCGAGTCCGGTATTCACTTTTTTCTTAATATCTTTGGATTTATATATGCGCATAGTTTCTTCCCCCATTAGCTATTCAATGTCGAATCCTTTGTCTTTAAGCCAGCTGGAGACATCGGCAAAAAAATCTTCCGGCTGTGTGAGAGAAACCGCATGGCAGCTTTCGCTGTAGATGGGAAATCTTATCACTCTTGTGTCGAGCCCCTGGATATCCGGAAAGGCAGAGGATCTGTAATTAAGAACGATTTTGCCTGGACGTTCTTCCCCATTCGGAGATTGTCGGATGTGCTGGACAGATTGCAAGATGTCCTCATGTCTGGCCAGGCTTTGAGGAAGAACGGGAGTATACACAACGAGGTCATGCGGAGCGTTGGTAATGAATGTCTCCACATGGGCAACATTTTTTAAAAACATGCGCCCAAAACGATTTTCATAATAGTGCACCTCATAACCCCGGAGCTTTGCGACATTCAAAACATGAAAGGCCCAGTTTGCATGGTAATTTGTGCGCAAAAAGTATCGATCCCAGGGCCGGAGCGTTCCAAAAACGGAAGTGAGATCACCGGATTCCTGCGTCGGAGAAAGTGCCTCCAACCGTCCGGATGCGAAAAAAAGGTGCTTTGTCACAGGGTCGACATCGGTATTTGGCACAGTGCTGAATTCAGCATTCGTGTCGAATACTCGGTAGGCATTCGCCCTCTCTGAAGCGTACAATTCAGGAATCGCAGTCACATCCGCTCCTGTGACAAAGCTCAGGTTTTGGATGAATTGCAAGAGCCTAGATGCATTCCCGAAGAATCCACCAGTCCAGTCTCCAGGCTTAGCGTACATATAGAGATCCCGTCCGGCCACTTCACTGACAAAAGTGTAGGGATCCTCGTAGATTTCAGGATCATAGGGAATACCGACTTCCTCTCCGATCTGATAAATGACGGATCCAGGGCGATCGAACACCTCATCTGCGATTTCTCGGTGATAGCCAAAAGAACACGTCGGCTGGATCAGGATTTGATGGCCGAATTGTTCGATGATGACGTCCTGGGGCACAATCTGGCCGCGATATTGAGGAAAGACGACATCATAGTGGGCCTGAATCTCCTGACTCAAAGCCGGATCTTGAAACATTTCCAGTCCGTTTCCGTAATCGTCATAATTGAGCAGGATATGAAGCATTGTCAACGCGCGCGTTCCTCCATAGCTTTCTCCCACGATGATCACGGGATTATCTTGCAGTTGGGTATGATCGCCCAAAAAGCGTAGGACTACGCGGATAAAATCCGCCGCATCAAAAAAGCAATTGAAGTTTTGAGAATTGAATTCTCTGAACCTGGCATCGTAATCGTTGACGAACATCATCTCATTGTAGGAGAATCCGGTCTGTCGCGCATCGATGTAAAGGAGGTTCCCCAGGGAGGTCCAGGAGACGGGGTTGGGTATATAGTGATCTCCTCCGCCAGTGTCGATCGTATTATCCAGTGTATACCGACCGGTATACATGCTCATGAGGCCCGAGCTCGTGGCGCTGCCTGGTCCGCCGTTAAAAAAGATAAACAGCGGCTTGTCCTCGCTATGTCTGTCTGCAGCATGAAAGCTGTACCAAATCCGCGCCATGGACGATTGATGGGACAGCCTGGAAAAATAACTCCCGTAATGAAAATAGAAGGTAATGGGTTCGATGTCGATAAATCCGGCTTCGTTCCGGAGGACCTGATTTTCCGCACCGCGGAGTCCATCAGCGAATAAGAATTCGACTGCTAAAATGCATAGAAGAACAGAAAATAGACGTTTCATTTTCCTCCCCTTAGGATTTTTTCTCATACGTTCATTTGAAAAGCAGCAAGTATTATGCCATCTCTTATGAGAGTAAATACTGGCTCTAAAGCAGAAGAAATGTAATGTTTTTTTACAGAAAATAAATATTAATTGTCAATTGGGAACGGGCCACGCCAACATATTGACTTTTCAGCAATTACGGTGTTTTTTCACCAAAAAAAATGCCTTAGACACCTCATTTTCATAGCGAAATTGGGCTTCTAATATTAAACAACCCTTGATAAAAAGTTCTCTAAAGGAAGAAATTAGAAAGGGGGACAGGCTACTTTTTTAATTACCCCTGTAAAAAGTAGCCTGTCCCCGTTTTATTCGTAGCGGAGGGATTCGGCGGGATTGGAAAGAGAGACTTTGACCGTTTGGTAACCCACTGAGAGAACAGAGAAGATCAGCGTGAGCAGACCAGTCCAAACAAAGATCATCATGGATATGTCCGTGTTGTATGCCCAGGCCCAATCAAGAAACCTCTCCAAAAGTAGATATGTCAGCGGCCAGGCAATGATGTTGGCTACAACCACCATTTTCAGGAATCCAATAATCAACAAACGGATGATACCGGGCACGGAAGCTCCCAGGACCTTTCTGACGCCGATCTCTTTGGTTCGTTTACCGACCGTATAGAATGCCACGGCTACAAGCCCTAAGCAGGAAAGAAAGATCGCAAATATCCCGATCGCTCCAAAAACGGAATACATGCCCTCGATATATTGATAACTCCACTCATATCTGGCATCCAATGTGGAATAATCGAATGGAATTCCCGGATTAATAACGCCCCATTTTTCTCGAACAAAATCGACAATTCCCTCGACAGGCACATCATAAGTTTTTACCAGCAGATACCCGAGATTATTTTCCTCCAGGTAGATGACGGACGGTTCGATCTTCCTGTGTGCATTGTCGAATAGAAAATCCTCGGCAACACCAATGACCAATCCTCTCTTCCCTCTCAAATACATCTCTTTCCCGATAGGATTCTCCCACTGGAGCCGGCGCACAGCCGTTTCGTTCAAGATCAAACTTCCCGAATCGTCATACTTTTCGGAGAAACTTCTTCCTTCGTATATTTTCATCTCCAGAATCTCTGTAAAATCAAAATCAACTCCATACACCAACATGGTCCATGCCTCATTTTCATCATATCCTTCTGGAATGACTTGATCCCTCGAGCCCCAATTCACAGGAACATATCTAGCGGCAGAGGCCATTTCGACATCCTGATGCTGCACAACCTCCTTCTTGAGAAGATCCAGATTGTCCCGTGCTTCAGGTGGGATCGTCACTGTGATTACGCGTTCTCTACTGAAACCTGGATCCATTTCCAACAGAAAATTCAACTGATGGTTTATTCCTACGGTAAAAATGATCATGAGAATGGACAGAACGAATTGCGAAACGACAAGCATCTTACGCAAAAATCCGCCTCTGCGCCCGATTTGCACATTTCCCTTGAGAACCTGTACGGGCCGAAAAGAAGACAGAAATAAGGCTGGATGGCTTCCTGAGAGTAAACCCGTTAGCACGATACCCCCCAGGAGGAGGAAACACAACACAGGGTAGTCCCACAAAGCAAGCTTCACCTCTGGATTGACATAATGTCGAAAAGCCGGTTCTAAAAGATAATACAATCCCACAGCAAAGGGGATGGATATAATGGACATGATCACCGATTCTCCCAAGAATTGTTTGACCAGTTGAATTCTCCTGGCTCCGACAACTTTGCGCATTCCGATCTCTTTTGTCCGTAGCATGTACCGGGCAGTGGAAAGGTTCATGAAGTTGATACAGACTACAAGAAGAAGCACAAACGCCATCGCAATGAGAAAATACGAGACGGCAAAAGGAGTCCCTTCGATCAGATGGGATCGCAGATCCAAGCTTTCCACTTGTCTGCGAAAATCGAGGAGAGGCAGGAGAAAAAGACGTTTCGGTGAATCGATAGAACCGGAAAAGTATGTCCCTACGAATGTAGGAAATCTCGCTTCCAGCTGACCGTGCGATATCTTCTCCGGAATTTTAAGGAAGGTCGTTTGGCTGTTGACCGCCCAGTCGTCCATCCAACCGTAGAGTTGTCGGGCCGTTTCCAAGGATAAGAGAAAATCATATTTGATGGTGGAATTATAAGGTGGCTTTTCTATGATTCCAGTGACCGTAACATCGATCTCATTGTCCAGTGATAGGATTTTCCCGAGGGGATCCTCACTACCAAAATATTTAACCGCCATATCCTCAGATAGGATGACCGCATTGGGCTTGTCTAAACAGGTGGCAGGGATTCCCTTTTTCATTTCAAACGCAAAAAAGTCTAGGAAATTCGGATCTACAAGGAGGATATTCCTTTCATAAAACACATGGTCGCCAGTCCTTACGATTGTTTTTCCGCAGCGTGAGATGCGCGTCGACTCCTCGATCTCTG
>JASFEP010000324.1:0-5385 GCA_050124775.1 Candidatus Aminicenantota bacterium | reverse complement strand
CGTTCTTGGCATGTGAGAGGGCCGAAGAAGGGATGATCCGTGTGTCCACTCCGGGGCCAGAGTATGCGACCTCTAGCTCTTGGCCACCGCTGCGCTGGAAAAATTCAACAGTGATGGGATGCGTTCCTGCCTCCAAAGCCATGCGCCCTAAAACTGTCCTAGGACCATGGAGCCCGTCGTTATCCACAACAAGATCTTCGCCGATGAACAATCGGCTCCCATCATCGGATGTCAAAGCAAATGTGTATACACCCCGGCTTTCCACCGTTATATAACCTGTGTAGGAAAGTGCAAAATTCTCCTTTCTTTTCTGTGGACTGAGGTCCATTTGCTCGGTAAATCCAGTATCGACAGGAATGAGAGAATTAAAATCAGGCATTTTTTCCCACGCCCCCTCATAATATATGTATTCGATTCCGGATGAGAGGGCGACATTTTTCATAGAAGGAAGAGGGACCACCTTTTCGAATGTCTTTTCAACTTGAGGGCCGATTGCGTGTCCATCACGGAATATCCGGCATTTCACCGTCGATGTCTCATTTAACAGAACGGGATTTTGGTAGATGTCCGAAGTTTCAACGGGATCGGTACCGTCAAGAGTGTACCTGATCTCGGCTCCGCTGATATTTCGGCTCAAAACAACTTCCAGATCGTCGCAAAAAATATCGCTCTCAGCGCTGATTTCGGGAGAACGCACGACTTCCGGTTTTTCGGAAAATTCGCATACGATAACAGATACGATGGGATCCGGAGCCTGTTCGGGCAGAAAGATGACAGTGGAATCGGCATTGAGTTTTGTCTCCAGTCGGTTATCGGGCTCAGCTATAAGATAAACGGATTCGGCCTCGCTGAGTAAACCTGGCACAAAAAGGTTTCCGTCCGAAGGCCAATCGAAGACAAAAAAGTAGAGTTTTTGGGATTTGGTCGTCGACCGACCCCATTCCAGATTCTCGAACCGGCTGGCTGTCGTGCCGTAAATGCTCTCTCCGTTCGTGCGCAACCATTCCCCCATTGCCTGGAGCCTATCTATACTCTGCTGAGGAAACCGCCCTTCGGCAGTCGGGCCTACGTTCAGCAGAAAATTTCCTCCTTTACTTGCGATATCGACGAGCTTTCGGATCAGATCTTCTTCGGATTTCCAGTCGTGATCATTTTTGTTATAGCCCCAGTGATCATTCATGGTCATACAGGTCTCCCAATCATAATCAAGACCTGTGGCAGGAATCTCCTGTTCGGGAGTCCCGAAGTCGCCCACAGAAGACTCCGGATCATAGGTCCCTGCCATTCCCTCACGCCCCTTCCCTACTCTGTTGTTGACGATAATGTCGGGCTGAAAAGAACGGACATAGTTATAAAGGTCCCGTCCTTTATCTTCCTCCCAAGTAAACTCCCACTCTCCATCGAACCAGAGGACTCCGAGCTCTCCGTAATTTGTGAGTAATTCAGCCACCTGTTTTTTCATATAATCCACATACCGCTCAAAATCCGCATTTTCAGCAGAGCGGCTCTCCCAAACACGGCGCGGGAGATAATCCGGGTGATGCCAGTCCATGATCGAGTGATAGAAACACATCTCGAGGCCTTGTCTCCGACACTCTTCAGCCAGTTCTTTCAGAATATCTCGTCTGAAGGGAGTGGCATCGACCACATCATAATCTGTGTATTCGGAATCGAAGAGGCAGAATCCATCGTGATGTTTGCTCGTAATGACGATATACTTCATGCCCGCCTCTTTGGCATAGCCCACCCATTCCGCAGCATCGAAAGCGGTCGGATTGAATTGAAGCGCGAATTTTTCATACTCTGCGACCGGGATCTGCGCTGTCGTCAGGATCCACTCTGCGTGGTTCGTTTCCCCTTTCCAATCCCCCGCAGGTATGGCATACAACCCCCAATGGATGAACAGTCCGAACCGGGCCTCTCTCCACCACGCCATCCTTGCATCTTTTTGATCCTGTGTCTCATTCAATGCGCTCCTCTGCTCTAAATCTTCATCGCCCTTTTCTTCCGCCTTATGACAAGAGAATCCCCCAAATATGAGGATTAAACCCAACACGACAGACATCCCTCTCCGGAATATTCGTTGTTTACACATATCTCTATCCCCTCACCAATTTTTACGTTTCTTGAGATAGGCTCTCCAGGTGATCGCCCATTTTTCGGGATCGTCCAAAGTGCTCGGATCGATTTTGTGGACCACACTGTTGTACGGGGCATTTTTCACTTTCTCCGGATTTGCGTAGGCCTCTTCGACGACTTTTTCCAGACCGGCGATGTATTCGTCCAGTTCATCCTTCGAGTAGGACTCCGTGGGTTCGATAGTGAAGGGCTCGGGAACGACAAAAGGATGGTGGCTCGTCCACAGGTGGAATCCAAAATCGGCCATCCGGCAGATCACATCCTCTGTCGTGACGCCCGTTTCTTCTTTCAATTTCTGCCAGCTGTACCGCACCTGTTCGATCCGGTGATGTCCCTCGGCGTAGGGAGCACCGGCTCCCTTGAGTTCCCTTATCTTGTTGAGAACATAATTGTTGTTAAGAACGGCCACACGTGCTGCCTCGTTGAGTCCCTCAGCCCCCAGGCTCATAATCCAGGCATAAGCCCTCAAAATTGCAGGAAAGACACCAAAAAATCCTCTCACTTTACCGATTGTATGGGTTAAGCTGTAATTCGCAGAATAACTTTCCCCATTGTATTCAACAATCGGAACCGGCAGGTAGTTCCTGAGCTCTTTTTTCACTCCCAGCGCTCCCAACCCGGGTCCGCCGCACCCATGAGGCGAGGAAAAGGTTTTGTGGAGGTTGAAAAAACACATGTCAAAATCGGCTTCGCGTGCACGTGTTATACCCAATATTCCGTTGGCATTAGCCTGGTCATAACCGCATAGCCCTCCCGTTTCATGAACGAGTTTCGTGAATTCATCGATCTTGGGATTAAAAATTCCTGTATCCTCGGGATTGGTGATGAACAATGCGGCCGTGCGTGCAGAAAGCGCCTTTTTCAAGGCTTCCACATCCGGCAGCCCGTCCTCGTTCTGGTAAAGCGTGATCATCTTGTACCCTTTAACGGCCGCGGCAGCCGCATCCGAGGGGTGCGAAAAGATCGTCGTGATGATCTCATCTCTTTCGGTCTCACCCTTTAACTCGAAATGCTTATGAACGATGGAAGCCATGCCTAGAATGGCTGCAGACCCCCCTCCAGGTTGGAAAGTGAACTGATCCAGTCCCGATATCTCTCTTAAAAAACAATCCGTTTTGTGTATGATCTCGAGAGCGCCCTGAACCGTAGTCTCATCCTGCCAGGGGTGAATATCTGCCGCCTCATGCATACGCACCAGGATTTCATTGATCTTGGGGCTGTATTTCATCGTACAGGTCCCCTGCCCGATATCGATGTTCAGGTCTGCACCCAGGCAGTGCTGCGACAGCCGGAGAAAGTGTTTGAGGACACGCATCTGGGAGATCTCGGGAAGGGCCGGCGGCTCTTTTCTCCTCATGTTCTCAGGAAGAGCCGAAATCCCATCTCCGATTTGCTCCTGGATCTCCTTCTCCGCTGCGGGGATTTTGATCCCTCTTTCGCCCGTCGTATCGAGTTCGAAGATTACAGGTTCATCCCATTTGGCTTGATGAAAATTCCGCAATTTGATCGTTTTATCTTGAGCCATCGGTCTATCCTTCCTCTACGGGGCCAATTTTATTTGCATCTCCCACGATCTCGCGAACAGCCCGAGTTAACGTATCCAAATCCTCCTGTGTGTGAATCTCGGTGACACAGAACAAGGCGCTTTCCCCCAATTCCGGGAATTCCGATTTCAAAGACTTTCCTCCAAAAATATTCTGTGAAAGAAGATATGCGTTGATGTCCCGGACAGTCTTTCCCGTCCCGCTAAAATCGACCACGAACTCTTTAAAATGGGAGGAATCGAAATAGGGTGCTCTCACGCCTACGATTGCAGAGAGCGTCTTCATGAGGTATTGCGATTTTTGCAGGATGACCGTATTGAGCTCCCTCAACCCGTGTGGACCCAAAAGAGAGAGGTAAACCGCCGCCGTGATGCCCCAGAGGGCCGCATGAGTTCCCACAAATTCCTTTCCCTCCTCTCTTTCTGCAAAGGATGTCCTTTCATAGGCCACATCACCGAATCCGTACTCTCCCTCCATAGCCGTTTTGGTGATACCGAACAGGCGCGAAGGATATTCCATGACATACTTTTCTTCATCACGGGAGGCAATAAAACCTCCCAGGCCGCCGCCGAAAAACATATGAACGCCCAATCCCTGGATGTCTCCGCACACGATGTCCGCTCCGTATTGGCTCGGGGGACGCATGACACCCAACGAAACAGGATCGACGCCCACGACACAAATCGCATCATGGGCATGGGCGATGTTTGATATATCCTCGCCTTGATGCTCGATAAATCCGAAAAAGGAGGGATTTTCGAAGTACACACCCGCGGTTTCTGATGATGATTTTGATTCGAGGTCCTCAAGGTTCATCAAACCGGTTTTCGGATCATGTTTTACGAGAATGACGTCCATCACAGGCAGGCAATAATTTTTAATCGCGGCGAGTCTCTCGGGCGAAACCGTATCCGACACGAGGATCTTTCGGCGACCGGTGATCCGTCCTGCCATCCGAATAGCCGTGCCGGCTGCCTGGCACCAATCATAGGTGGGGACATTCACGACATCCATGTCCAGAAGCTCGGCCATCAAGCTCTCATACTCGAAAAGAGCCTGGAAGCGCCCATGATCTTCGTATGGCTCTCCAGCGTAAGCGGTCAAGAATTCCGAGCGCTGGTTGATCTCGTCGCAAATGGCAGGCACATAGTGTTGCCAGCATCCTCCTCCAAGAAAGCTGATATGGTCGTTGCAGGATCGATTTTTCGAAAGAATCCTCTCCACATGACGTTTCAATTCGTACTCCGACGGGATGGCATCGGGCAAATCCATCTTTCCCTCAAACCGCAAATGCCGGGGGATATCTGCATACAGCTCTTCGATATCCTTTATTCCCAAGTATTCTATCATTCTGGCCTGAACTTCAGGTACTGAGTTGGGTATGTACGGATGGATGTTTTTATTCGTTTTTTCCATCTCTTCACTCCTTTCTAGGCAATACCACCGCCATCGACTACGAGGATAGAGCCCGTGACCCAGCTGGACAGATCGCTGGCGAAATACAGCACGGCGTTGGCGATATCCTCGGGCAATCCCACACGTTGAAGAGGCCGTTCCGCGGCATCTCTCATAAATTCCTGCTCCGGTAATCCCAGCTGGACAGCTTCTTCATGCAAAAGTTCCGTATCGGTATCCCCGGGACATATACAATTGACACGGATCCCCTCTTTTCCGTGGTCGATGGCCATCGCCCGTGTGAGAT
>JASFEP010000323.1:0-5415 GCA_050124775.1 Candidatus Aminicenantota bacterium | reverse complement strand
CGTCGATGAAAAAGCCCAGGGAATCCGCGGTGCGCACCGTCAGGAATGGATTCATCTCTAGCTTGTTATTGTAGAAAAGGAGCCCGTCCTGGATCGCATTGTTGTAATACCAGGTCTGCCATTTCAACCACTCGATGTTATAGCCGAGACCGGCTTCATATTCCCACCAGCCGCCCAGGGGGTAAGTGAAGTTGGCATAGTTCTGGAAATAGCCTCCCATCCAGTTTCCCCTGCCTTTTGTGTACTGGGCGCCGAACTTGATGTCGTGTTCCCCGAGAAAATCTTCGGCGAAGTAGGTCATATCCGCCTGAACGGTCTGACGGTTGGACTTCTGGGCTTCAACATAGGGAAAATCCCCGTTGATACCGTATTGAGTTCTCCACTTCCACCAGTTGATATAGCCGGGATGTCCCAAGCCCTCCCCTGGAATATGCGGTTGGTCGTCCGTCCAGAATCCCAGGTACTTGGCCGTAAAGATCATGGTGCTCGAGGCCATATACTGCCACTGGGCCGAGAGGGTGTGATTGTAAGTAGTGGGACCATAGGTCATGGTGGTATCCCATTGCGGTTCTGAGCCCCAGCTCCATCCTGTTGAGGTGTTGTGTTCGTAATGATAGTTGATCCAGGCCCGGTTGTTCTGAAAAGGCTCGGCGGAGATCTTACCGTCGAAATATCTGCCTGTGTATGTGTTTAGTAAGCTCCAATTCACCGGAAGTGTGTCGTTGCGGATATAATCGAAGGCACCGTAGAACCACAGCCTGTCCTTGACGATGGGCCCGCCCAGGGTGATGTTTCCTTCCCAGTTCGTTTTGGTCGTGCCAGCGAGGACGTCTCCTGGCTGGACGAACAGGAAGTCGCTGCCTTCGAGGGGACCGTCAACAGGTTGATTGGTTTCGAACCAGTCCTTGATCTCCATATAATAAGCGACGTTCCCTTGGAAGCGATTGCTCCCGGACTTGGTAAGAACATCAATCGCTGCACCGGAGTAGCTTCCGTATTCCGCCTTGGAGCCCAGGGCCACGACCCGGACTTCCTCGACCGCGTTGTAATTGACTTTGACCAGTGATCCGAAGGCCGCACCTCTGGGATTCGTGGTGTTGACTCCGTTCACCAGGAAGACATTCTCCATGCTGGAGCCGCCGTAAGCTGTCGGGCTGGGAAGCCAGGAGCTGGAGCTGGCGACATCGAACATTCCCGGTGTGGTCAAGGCCAGGTCGTAGAACGCGTCGCGTGTGGTGGGCAGCTTCTCCAGCATATCTTTTTCCAGTCGTGAATCCACAGTTGAGGTCTTGACGTCGACAATGGGGCTGGCGGCGATGACCGTCACCTCTTCCTCGATCTCCCCGACCTCCATAATCACTCTGATATCGACCGTGCTTCCTGCGCCAAGGATGATGTTCTCTTGCACATAGGTCTTGAAGCCGGGCAATGTTGCCGAAAGCCTGAACGTTCCCGGAGGAACATTCAAGAAAACAAAGGTTCCCCTGGCCGATGTGATGACAGAACGTGTGCCCATGATGCTGGCACCTGTTATTTCTACAGTCACTCCAGGAAGCAACTCACCACTATCGTCTGCAACCGTACCGGTCAATTTTCCTTCAAGGACGGATTGTGCTTGAACAGTATCCATACAAACAGCGATCAAGAACAACACAAGGATGCAGGTAATGGGTAATATATTCTTCCCCTTTTGCATTTTTCCTCCTTAGTATAGTTCTTCCTCAAACCCTGCTTCTGTCGGATATTCCGCCAGAAACATCCCAATGATTGTATCTTTTTTGCCTCTCCCGAATTAACCTCCCCCAAAAGCTAGATTTTTACACACCTAAAAAGAAAATAAACACTCATCTTGCTAGGCTTCCGTTGTTCCGCTGTATGGAATTGAGTATCAGCCCTTTGCTCTATTATTTAAATAATTTCTCAACTTTGTCAAGACTTTGCGCATTCCTTTTCAAATTCAAGAAATGGGTGGATAGATCACTGCTTGATCTGTTCCTTCAATTTCGTGATCAAGTCTTCCAGAAATTTGGTCCTTTCCGTGTCCGTGTATCCCGTTTTAGCTTTTTCCAGGTATTCGACCGCTTTTACCAGGTTGCCCTGGTGAATCTGGCACCGGCCGGCCATCTCGAGGTAGGCCGGATCCTCCGGCCTCAGGCTAACGGCTTTTTCAAAAAAGGTCAGAGCTTCCTCCATTCGGTTCTGTTGGAAGAGGATCAATCCCGTGTTATAGGCTGCATCTGGATTATTCGGATCCAATCCGAGCGTTTTCCTGTAGTGTTCGAGCGCCGTATGCTGATCTCCCTGGTTCTGATAGCAGATCGCCAGTTCGAAATGGGCAGGGGGGAAATTCGGGACCAACTGGACGACCTGAGTAAGAGCCTCGATGCCCTCGGTGTACATCTGTTTCTTGGAATAGCTCATTCCAATGGGGTAAAGTGCGTTGGGATCCTCGGGATCTTTGTCCAACACATCTTTAAGCATGGTGATCGCCCCGTCGTAATCCCTCTCCCTGATCTTGTCCTGCGCCTCTTTGACTGCGCCCTCCATCTCTTTCATGCGCATCGCTTCATTGAATTGCGATTCGGAAACGAGGGTGACCGGGGGGATCTCGACCTTCTGCATTTTATTATGGCGTGTTGTGAATCTCCATTCGTCCTCTTTGAGGACATAGCCTTCTTTTTTGAATGAAACCTTGTAGATGCCGTGAGGAAGACCGGCCAGCTTGAATTCTCCCTTTTCATTGGTTTTGACGCTATAGCTTCGGCTCGTATCGATGTCCCGGAGCAAGATCTCGACATCGGCCAGGGGTTCCTTTTGCGGATCGATAACCTTTCCGTAAAAATAGTACTCCCTGTATTGGCCATAAACAGGATGGAACTGAGACACGATAAAAAGGATTAAAAAAACCAGGGCGCAGCGAAAAAAACGATTTCTCATTGCATACTCCTGTTGGATTTGAAGGCGTTGGCCTTTTTCAAGGCCTCGTTCATTTTTGCCGGCTCCTGACGGCGGCTGTAGATATCTGCTAAAAGAAAATAGCCGAGGGCCTTGAGCTCGTTCGTTTCGGCGAGTGAGAGACCTAACTCGACCTCTTCCTGGACCTCGTCTAGCGGAACATCCTCATAGAGCATACCTCGGGCGAGCATGAGATGGCCTTCAGCCAACTTGGGAGTGATTTTCACGACTTCCCGCATCTGAGCCAGAGAGCCAGCCCTGTCTCCAAGCTTGAAAAGAAGCTTTCCAAGATTGAACCGCGCCTTGAACTCGCCAGGATAATTTTCGACCTCTTGGGAATAAGCCGAACGGGCATCTTCAAGCCTCCCCGTCTCCTCGTAAAGAAGCCCCAGGTTAAAATGAGCCAAGGGGTATTTCGGGGCTTCCTGGATAACCTGTTTGAGCTCCGCTTCGGCCCTGTCGTATTTCTTATAACCCAACAGGCAAGCTGCCAGGGTAAAACGGCTGCGGGTCACTTTCGGCTGGATTGCGAGGGCCCTTTCGAGATACGGAAGCGCTTCGCTGTACTCCAGCCGTCCCAAATAAATTTCTCCTAAGATCATATGGGCCTGGGTGTTACGCTCGTCCAAGGAGAGCGCTTGTTTGCAGAGAGTGATAACGTCGTCGTCCCTCCTTTCCTCGAGCAGAATGTTGGCCATGCTGATCAGGGCAGGAATATTCTCAGGGTCCTCTCTCAAGAGAAGATCGAGCTTGGCTTTCGCCTCCTCCGTTCTCCCGAGCTCCACATAACATGTCGAGAGGACGAGCAGCGCCTGGGGGATCATCGGCTCCTCCCGGAGTGCGGACTCGAGCTTGACGATGGCCTCGTCATACTTTTGATTCATAACCATCGCACCGGCATCCGTGACAGCCTGAAAAACCGAAAACTTGTCCTTGGGATCGGCCAGAGATCCCTCATTGCCGGATGTTTTTTTGGTCGCTATGGGAGCGCCGATATAACCCAGCGCAGCAAGCCGCTCAACTGTTTCCCTGTCGAGATTGGCTGCCTGTGGGGTTGGGGCACCCTGGCTCGTTTCCTCAATGAGCCGATCCAGAGTCTCTTTCATTTCCCGCGCCATATCCGGATATTGTTCCAAAATATTGGTCAGCTCGCCAGGATCCTGAGTGAGGTCATAGAGCTCCGCTTTCGGCGTATCGATATATTTGTATTGTGTCGTCCGCAGGGAGTGTATGGAGCTCCAGCCGAATTGAAGATTGGGAGACATGGATTCCGCGTAGGCAAATCCATCTTCCTCTTTCTGCGGTCGAAACATCAGGGGCAGGAGGGATCGGCCCTGCGTTTCGACGGAAGGCATGATCCCGGTTAATTCCAAAAGCGTAGGAAAAATATCGACGATCCCAACCTGGGAGGAAACACGAGCTCCCCGCAGCCTCTCGAAGGGTGTCACGACGATGAGGGGCACATGGATGGCATAATCGTAGATGTAATAACCGTGGGTTCCTTCGCCGTGACTTCCCAATCCCTCGCCGTGATCGCCGACAAGGATCATGATCGTGTTTTCGTCCAGTTGGTTCGTATCGAGCCAGGCGAGACAGCGTCCGATCTGTTCGTCCATGAAGGCGATCTCGCCATCGTACAATCCGGAAAGACCTCTCTGTCCGTATTCGGACAAATAAGGTTCCGGGGGCTCGTAAGGAGTGTGGGGATCGTAGAGATGGATCCAAGCGAAAAAAGGTGAATTCTTTTTCTCCTCCAGCCAGTCCAGTGCGACATCCATGACTTCGTTGCCCGGTTTTTGGACGGATCCAAGGTCGATATGCTTGTATTTTTTGAGGTCGAAGTGGTCATCGTAGTGTTGGAATCCCTGTTCGAGGCCCCAGCGGCCGTCGAGGACGAAGGCTGCGATAAAGGCCCCGCACTGGTAGCCCTGGCCTGAAAAGATCTCGGCTATCGTTTTTTGCTGCTCGTTGAGGGCTGTGTTCCCATTGATACGGACGCCATGATAAGTTGGATACATCCCTGTCAAAATCGAGCAATGGGAAGGGAGTGTGAGCGGTGAGCTCGCGGCTGCCTGTTCGAAGAGAACTCCCCGGCGGGCCAGAGAATCAAGATTGGGTGTTCTCACATCAGCATAGCCATAACAGGCAAGGTGATCGGCGCGCGTCGTGTCCAGTGTGATCAGGATGACATTGGGCCTCTTGACACCGCTTTCGGACCAGAGCTTTTCGATCTGGGCCACAGGGCTCTTTTCGAGGGGCAAAACCAGCCATAGAACGAAACCGATAGCCAAGGCGCCGATAATAAGTATGCCTATTTTTCGCAACATTTTTGGGTTCCAATCGCCGGATTTTTAAGATAGCACTTTAGAACATGTTTTTCAACAGAGCCTCGTGAAGCAGAAGCATCCAACCTACTGTAAAAGTTTAGCTAATACTGTGTAATCGTGTTATCCGATTGCG
>JASFEP010000322.1:0-5416 GCA_050124775.1 Candidatus Aminicenantota bacterium | reverse complement strand
AGCGATCATGCAGTAAGAATATTCGGAACAGGATGCGGTTCCCCTCCGCAAAACGGTGGGGGCGGGATTCCAGCCACCCAAAGGTTTGAGGTTGTAGCTGAGGTGTTCTCCCAGGTACTCGAATATGAGACGGGCGATCCAGTAGGGGTTTTTCTCATCCCCGGCGATTTTTTTGGCCAAGTTCTGGATGAACGGGTCGGTGATCCGGTATTTGTCTCCATCTTGAGTGTATTTCGCGCGTATATTTTCTGGAATATCCTCCAGATTGCCGACTCGATCCGGGTAGATGAAATACTCTATGTCGTAGATCCTGGCTTTCACCTTCCAGCCCGGCTTGACCACAGCATTGGGCTTTAGGTCTTTAAAATGAAAATGGGCAATTTTTTGCCCCCAGTTGTCTTCCACAATTTTGTCCGGTTCCTTATCGAATTCGACATCTCCCTCAAAGGTTTGGTTGTCGCGCTCGACGGGCAATGGGAGGTAGACATCCAGGGTATTCACCCTTCCCGGACCGTAGTTCCGGAATTCCTTGATAAAATGGAGAGCTATCTGGCGTTCATCCCATTTTAAGAGGATATCCCCACAGAAGACTTTGATCTTGTAGATTTCATCATTTTCATAATCCACGTTCCAGAGCGCATCATCTCCCCAGGCTAAGCCATAGGCGAAGGGGCCGTAAGAGCGGAAGGACGACAGGCAGAGACCATCGGAGGGATCGACAAGATAGATCCGGTCTTCCCCTCTGTCTGTGACCCACAAATATTTTCCGTCATAGGCCAGGCCCGCAGGCTCCCGGGCAGGGGAGGGGAAGTTCTGCACCATCATTCCGTCCACAGGGGATACCTTGATAAGGAGGTCTCTTCTGTGATCGACGATCCACACGTACTCTCCGTCCCAAGCGAGGTCTCGGGGATTGTCACTGTTCGACTCGAGGATCTTGCGGGCTCGCCCCGTTTCGGGGTCGATGAGGTACATGTATTTTTCACCGGAGTCTATGTGCCAGAGATGTTTCCCATCCCAGGCCAGGCCTTCGGGATGGTAGCCGGGAGCATCGAAACTCTGCAGGACCTCTCCGCTCTCAGGATGTATCTTGTAGATTTTGTCTGTGAAATGGTCGGCCAGCCAAAGATTCTTCCCGTCAAAGGTAAAGCCCGTCGGGCAGGGACCCGGCGTTTTCAAAACACTTAAAACATCACCGACTTTGGCCAAACCGAATGATGAAAAAACGAACAAAATACAAAAACATATCAATGCCTTTTTCATCAGAACCTCCTCTTGTGTATGCCTCAATTATAAATAAAAACATCATCAATGGTAAGCGATTCCGTCATATTCATATCACAATAATTCAGTTAAGTCCTCCTTTTGCTTTTTGAGGCGATTATCCTATTTCGTATTTCTGCGGACGGTGATGGCCAAAGTCGTTTATTCTGGGGGAAGACCAAACGGGAAAAACTCATAAAGGCTTTAACTATGGGTTAGAAACCAACAACAAAAAAGCGCAAAGGGTGGGCGAACAGCAGGAATCGCTTAACGGGGTCGTGAGCGGCGTAAGTTCTCGGGTAATTTCGGAAAATATCAGAATCAGAAAAGCGGTTAAAATTGTGGCATACAAAACCGCTTCAAAGGGAGGAGGCTATTTTTCAGTATCTACAATGATAAATATTTCTACCCGTCAAATAGTCCATATTGCACGTTAACTGGCATTATCGCAATCAGGATGAATCTTCTTTCGTCCCTTAAGAACACGTCTTTCCTGGCTCCCGAATGCGATAAAACATATGTCGCAATATTCCAGAGAATCCTCTCTACTTTTATTAATCTCCTTTTTGGGTGAAGCCGAAAATTTGGGTGCGGTGAATTTATTCATGTCTTAATCCTCCCTCTATATCCAAGTATTAAGAGTTGGGGAAAACACTCCCTGCGACTGAAGCCAAGTCAATGAAGTCAGGAACTTAGCGAATATAATCATGATCATTCAGTGAATTTGAGCTATTTGGTTAGATTTATTTGCATTATCCCCATCGAAAAGCAAAGATAAAATGTTCTTTTTTGTGCGCGCCTTCAATATATCATCCATAAAATTCGGATAAAGAAACTTTTGTGCAAAGTGAGCCAGGAGGTTTAGATGGGATTGATAAGACTCAGGATTACTGAGAATCAAACACACAAGAAAAACCGGCTTTCTATCCACAGAATGAAAATCCATTCCATTCGGCAGCCGGGCTATGGAAATGACTGTTTGGTCTAGTTCTTCCAAAAACAGGTGAGGCATGGCCACGCCATTCCCGAAGCCCGAAGAATCTTCATTTTCTTTTGCCATTATTTTCTTGTAAGTTTTTTCCGAATCCAGCGAGACAAATATATGACAGATCTCTTTGACCATATATCTCAGAAGGCCTCTCTTTTCAATAAACTCGAGGCTTTTAAAAACCAGTCGGGGATTCGCCAACTCCGAGAAGTGTGTTCGATCGGCCGGGAGAGATGGATTTCTCGAACGATAATTCCCATCTTCTGTTGAAATGAAATCCGATGAATGTTCCGTACAATAATGCAGAAGTTTACGAAAGCCGGTTCCTCCCAGCTTTCGCATAACTGAATTAAGGTCCACAATATCTTTGGAATTCAACCCGATGTCTTGGGTCAATTTAATAAGCTCATTCAATTCCCGGTGACCTCGCAACAACATAATTATTTCGGGATTTGGGCGGTGGCTCATCTCAATCAATAAAGAAACCGGGATACCAATGGTTTCGGCGATTTTTGTGATGCGGTTACACGTCGGCGGCGGCATCTTCCCTAATTCAACTTGCGAAAGGTAAGCCGGTGACACATCTATCTTTTTTGCCAAACTGCGAAGACTTATGCCAGCAGTCGTTCGTAACATCCTCAAGGTATGTCCGAACATCAGCTGATAGGTTTTATTGTTCATGATGTTAAGTGTTTACTAAACAATATACATTGTGCATTTTATTTGTCAAGACAAAAAATATTCAGATCCAACGAGTATACGGTATTGAAAGCGAGAATATCATAACTTTCTCCTCTTCCTCCGTCTTTCAGAATTCCTTTTGGAAGACATAATGTGGAGCCCTACGGCTAAGAGGATTGGCTCGTTAACATCGGATCGTTTATCTCATGTGTGGCCATATGATCGATTTTATTTATACCCGGTATCATTATCGAATATCATGATAGCGCAGGAATCTCAGTTGACTTTTCGATTAGAGACCTGGCAATATTTATATCCGACTACTTGTCCAAAAACGGGATCGAAACAGTTTTATCCGGAGGAGCCTGCGTCTCGATTTATGCGCAAAATAAATATCTTTCCTACGATCTCGATTTTGTCCTTTTATCCTACATCAGCCGGAAAAAAATCATATCTGTTCTCGAAAAACTGGGATTTGAATAAGAAAGAAGACACTTCAGGCATAAAGACACCCCTTTTATATTGGATATCCTCGCCCCTCCCCCATCTGTAGGAGAAGAGCCCATAGGAAAAATCATGGAGATCCGGAAGGGAAACAGAGTCTTGAAACTTCTTTCGCCGACCGATTGTGTCAAGGATCGCTTAGCAGCCTTTTACCACTGGAATGACACGCAGTCTTTGGAACAGGCGATCCTTGTGTGCGCGGATAATGATATCGACATGAAGGAAATCGAAAGATGGTCACCCAAGGAAGGAATGAAGGGCAAACTCGAAACTTTCAAGAATTCCTTGAAGAGGAGAAATGTGTAGCCGCCTTCTCGTTGAACTATATCGAAGAATAAAGGTGCTGAATAGAAATGGGCACCAAAATCCCTTGTCCCTACACAACTATACGTGGAGTTTTGGGATTGATCCTGGTGACGATTTCGTAGTTGATGGTACCGCAGAGGGAGGCCAGATATTCTGCTGAGATCTTTTCCTGTCCCTGTTGGCCAATAAGGACGACCTCGTCCTCCAGTTGGACGCCAAGAATATCCGTCACATCGACGGTGATGAAGTTCATGGCCACACGGCCTCTGACCGGCGCTCTTTTTCCTGCAATCAAGACGTAGGCTGAGTTCGATAGAAGACGATCATAGCCGTCGTAATACCCAACAGGTAAAACAGCGAGCTTGGTCGGACGTGTCGTTTTGTACGTACAACCGTATCCGATGAATGATCCCTCCGGAACCTCTTTTATCTGAACCACGCGTGTCTTCCAGGTGAGAACGGGTTCGAGGTTCACAGGTTCTCGCTGTTCCTTGATGCATGAAAGATACGTTTCCTTGGAAGGCCACAACCCGTAAATACCGATCCCTACACGAACCATGTCGAACAGTGTCTCGGGAAAGAGGATGGCGGCCGCCGAACAGGCGACATGCTTAACAGGAATATTTATCCCATTCTTCGCCAAAACATCGACATACTCTTTAAACTTCCCCAACTGACTCTGCGCATAACTGTGATCTGTCGTGTCCTCGATGTTGGCAAAATGCATGGATAGCCCCTCGATCTCGAGGTAATCGTTCTCGCTTATTTGTTCGACGAAGGGAAGCAGAGTTTCCCCCGTGATTCCCTGACGATGAACGCCTGTCTCTGTTTTAATGTGGAGGCTAACCTTTGTTTTGAGGGCGGATGCGATGCGTCCCAGCTTCTCTATGGTCTCATTATTGTAAACGGTCAGACGCAGATCATTCTTTACGGCATCCTCGAGTTCATGAAGAGGGACATAACCGAGGACTATGATGGGTATATCGATTCCGCTATTTCTTATTGCACGGGCTTCATCCAATGAATTCACACCCAGCCAGTCGGCGCCATACTCCGCCGCCAATCGGCTCGTTTCCAGAAGGCCGTGACCGTAGGCGTTGGATTTCACGACCGCAGTCATCTTCCGCGCATTTCCGATGAGAGACCGGAACTGAAATATGTTGTTCTTGAGAGCCGACGGATCGATCTCGACCCATTGGAGTTGTTTCTGCTTCGTCTGAAACGATCTCACTCTTTTCCTATATCTCTTTTCGAGCCCTGAGGCAAATAAAAAATACTCTCTGTCGGAAGCAAAAAAAAGGGGCCAAGTTCTTTTTTATGAAAGAAACCTGACCCCCTGCTCGGTGATAAGGGGAAAGATCAGAATTTAAAGTTAGAATCAGGCTGAGTTGTCCTTATTTCAAACTCGGAAACACGGTTGATCATTTTTTTTGTGTCGAGATACTTTTTGATCTCTTCGGCTTTCTTCTTGCTGAACACACCCAGCTGATGCCTATTCCCGTACTCATCATACAGGTATAAAACTTTTTTACACTTGGCCCTTCTAGAAGCCTCTTCGATCTGAAGTCGGTATTCTAAACTCTGGGGTGATATCATTTGTCCTCGCTCCGCAGAACATTTCAGCAAGAAACATGCCAAGATATGATACGGAACAGACAAATTTCAGTTTCTCAA
>JASFEP010000321.1:0-5418 GCA_050124775.1 Candidatus Aminicenantota bacterium | reverse complement strand
GTAGGTATAATATTGAATAAGCTGCCTTAAGGCAACTCTCTCAAAATTTTACCTTATTTATATATTAGCTATAACTTACTTGCTTAAGTGCCTCCATATTATATCATATTTATGAAATTAGTAGGCTTTTTATTTCCATTGCAAGCCCTTCCTGCGGCCAGGTTTCCAGCTTAAATCGAATATCTACCGATTTCCACCTTTGGCCGCACGAAGCTCCTGTGCTTTGTGTCTGATTTCAGACAAAGAACGCCGCATCTCGCTCCAGCCATACCAGAGGGCGTAATCCGGATTGGCATGGAATGTACCCTGGAAGGTTCTCATCCTGTGTTCGAGAAACATCACAAATAACTCCTGTTCGATCGGAGTAGGCGCATCATGGAAGGTGAGCAGGTCCGGGAAGGGATAGGCATAATTTTCGGGCTTGGTCAAGATCCCGTCTTTATAGAGACCGGCGATGATACGGATGGCTTCGGCCATCAGCCGGTCGGCTTCCCTGATCATCTGATCGCCTTTTTCCAGTTCCGCTTTGGCGAAGTTCAATGAGTGGCAGTCGTTGCATGTTTTCAGCATTTTGTCGCGCTCTTTCTGCCAGTCTTCCTGGGTTAAGCGGGCAAGATTGGCCGCCTTGACCACATCGAGCCGTGCGGTCGGATTCCCATCTGGGTCGAGAACGCCTAATCCCTGGAGGATCGTGGCACGGTCGGTTGCCCATTGTTTGTCTTCAGGCATAGGCAGCCTCACAGCGAGAAATCCCCAGGCTGTGAGCACCGCATGGTTGCCCTCTTGCATGTGACAGGTTTGGCATGTCGGCGCAGCGACCGTCTCAGGGAGCGTCTTATTCTGTTTGAGAAGGTAGCGGACACCATGTTTCGAGCCGGAGTACATTTCCCACTGGGGATGGTCGAAACCCATGTGACAGGTCTGGCAGGCTTGAGGCTGTCTGGCCTCCTGAGCAGAAAATATGTGTCGTGTATGACAGGCATCGCAAGAAGCGACACCGAAACCAGCGCCTGTTTTCTTCAATCCTTTGATCTCTTCCTCGCTCTTCAGTCCGATCTTGTGGCAAGCTCCGCACCCCTTCATCCCTTCCATCAATGCCATAGGCTGCCAGTGGGCTGTGGGCATTGCCTTCATGGCCGCCCATGCGGCGGCGTGTTTTCCCGCTTTGAATTGGGCCACCTTTTCATCATGACAACCGGCACATGTCTCCGGCGTGGGGATCCGGACCTTATCCACATCATATGGGTCTATGTGCTGGTCCCCATGGCAGACCGAACAATCCACCTCATTTTGGCTGTGTTTACTCACTTGCCAATCGGAGACGATATTCGGTGAGACTTTTTTGTGACAGGTCACACATTCCTGTGCAAATGCGCCCCCACAGAACACCAAAACGACCAAAAAAATAAAAATGATCTTTCCCTTCACTTTATTTCTCCCTCCTCAGGAATGAATAAAAAAATCGTTAGGTTATAAATTCTATAGACCTAGTAAAGTCTTTTCAAGGGAAAAATGCAAGAATATTGAAATAAACAGGTTTTAAAAATTTCTGGAGCGATTGGTGTTGCTTATTGTGAGATTCGTGCAAATTCTCGGATGGAATAAATGAAGACAAAAAAAGGGCAGCATCCGGAAATGCTGCCCTTTTCTAACTAATTTACAGAACGAAATCTACTTCCGCCATTTGTAGGCGCTTGTATTTCCGCCGATGTGTTCGATGGAATCAACAAGCAATTGAGCGATGTACTTGGAATTGTGGATGAATCCATTGGGATCCTTCTTGCTGACCTGGAAGTTGTATGCTGCTCTGAGAAGTTTCGCGTCGAAATAGCTGTATGCATTCGGGTAGATCGCTTCACCGGGATCGACTTCGCCGTTGCCGTTGGTGTCCACGAAAAAGTATGGATACGCGTGGCTATCGTAAATAATCGGCGTTCCGATAACACCCGCTGCATAAGCTTGGATCTGCTCATACAAAACATCTTCAAGGCCTTTGATCTCGGATTGAATGGATTCAGTCTTATCTCCATTCCCGTTGTAATCGGGGGTGGAAGCGGGGCGAATGCCGTTGAACTCAAACTTGGCGGGATCCGAACCCGGATGTGGTTGTGACACATCCTGTCCATGGCAGTAGACACAGTCTTCGGGGTTGGGTTTCTGTACGTTGTGGGTTTCGCCCGTATAATCGTACGGCTTATTCTCGCTCTGTGTTCCCATATGACATTCGACACACGTGTCGAACTGGCCATTATGGTTATGCCAGAGTTTCTGTCCCATGTATTGCTTACCCTTGAACTCGTATCCCCCATGAACTTCGGAACCGAACACGGTTGCTGCGGCGGGGTAATAGTGAACGTTGATGAAGCCGTAAGGTCCTCCTGGTTTTGCGGCGATGTCTTCGTCGACCGACTTTTTCGATTCGCGTCCCTGATGACAGTTGAGACAGAGATTGCTGCTGTCGCCCATGCTCTTGCTCACTCCGGACGGAAACTCCACCGCGCCGAACTGTAAAACGTTCGGTGGAGAAGTATGACAAGTAATACAAAGCATTCCGTTAGAGATTTCAGCTGGCACGTTTTCACCGAATTCTAGAAGGTCCCGAAGGCCGACATCGCTATGGCATTTGGCACAACTACCACTCACTTCGCCGTCTTCATCCCAGTGCCTCCATGCTTCGGCAGAACCGTCGAAATGTCCTTCATCGGTCCTATGCATATCATCGATGTTGACGGGATTCTTAAGCTTTTTATTCAGGTTTGCGATGGAGTCATAGAGAAGCTGTATGATGTATTTGCCGTTGTGGGCATAGGCATTTGGGTCTTTTTTGGCAACCTGATAGTTGTAACATGCTTTAAGAAGGCGTCCTGAGAAGTAGGTGTATCTGTTTCCATAATTCGCTTCATCCGAGTCGATGATACCGTTACCGTTCGTGTCGTTGAAAAAGTAGGGATAGGTCAAAGAATCGTAACCAATGGGGTATCCTGTAACAGTCGTCGCATATTTTTGTATCGCCCGGTAGAGCGTGTTTTCAAAAGATTTGACTTCGTAATACATGCCTTCGGTTATGTCTCCATCACCATCATAATCTACGAATGATCCGTAGTAACGAATGTCTTTCGGATCAGTTATTCCGATGTGACATGTGTTGCAGGGTCCAAGCTCAACTTCCAGGGAGTGAGAATTGTGGCAGGTTATGCAGGCATTGTATCCTGGAATGTGAGCAAATCGTGCATCATACATCATGTCGTCATATTCATAACCGGCTTTTACAACAGTCCCGAACTGGTCGGCAGCTGCCGCGTAATAGTGAATGTTGAGGAAACCGATATCGGAACTGACCGTGTCATCATCCGGAACTTCTGCCTCAGCGATTTCTTCATCCACAGTTATCTTTGACTCTCTTCCTTGGTGACACTCCATACAGATCGCTTCAGGGCCTAAGCCTTCAACGGTTACGCCTGAGGGAAATGTCACATCCGTGTGGTTACGAAGAATCCCATTATCCGGGTCGGAGTGACAGGCTTCACATTCTATTCCTTGCCCGGGTGGCTGGGAGCCCGCATCCCCGGTTTCTAAAAACGATGCTATTCCTGTTGTCGTGTGGCACTTAGCACAGCTGCTGCTGACTTCGCCGTCTTCGTCCCAATGCCTGAAGGCTTCCGCTTCGGAGTCTGCGTGTCCAGATGTGCTCCAAAGCTTTTCCGCATGCGACTTTTTCGATTGGATACCCACCTGATCGTCGGATTTGGCTGCGATCGATACAAATGCGGCCAAAAAGACCACCAACAAGATGCTTAGAATTTGTGGTTTCTTTATCATGGGTTCCTCCTCTATTTATCCCAACTATAGCCAAATGATATCTCGAAGATGTTGGCCTGGTAATCGTTGAATCCAGAAAGCGGCTCCTCGTAATCGACAATCCGGTAAGCCAGTTCTGCGGCCAACCCCATGGGGAATTCGTACTCGATGTAGGCTTTAAATGTGTTGCGTTTGATCTCCCAAAAACCTGTGTTTTTGTAGAAATTGGCGTAGGCACCGAAACCCCACTGTTCAGTCAGATCCCAGTTGAGGTAGAAATCCCAGAGCGTGGATTTGCCTTCGTACATGATCTCCCACAGGAATGTCCCCCCAGGTCCGCTCCAACCAGGAGGATATGCAACAGCGCGGTCACCTGAATGCTTGACATCAATGAGTGCGAATCCGGCAAAGGCTTTGATCTTTTCCGTGTGATATCCGGCCCGCAGGTTGAGCTGGTTTTTTCTCGACTCGTAGAGTTCATCATAGAGGTCATTTTTGGATTTTTCTAGAGTCAATGCTGCTGAACCATAGAACTCTTGCAACCGTGCTTTCGCTGTGGTCCTGAATCTTATGTATGTCATGGGCGAGGCCAGAGTGTACGGATTGTCATAGGAGCCATGTTGATAGTCGAAAGTCAGATTAAAAATCCGGGATAGCACCCACTTTACGTTTCCGAAGAATCCGTTCCTCGTCGTATCACTCTCATAGTCCACTGTCTCCAGTTCTTCAGTTTTCAGCTTTCTCTTTTCGTTCCTGTATCCGAGTGTCAGACCCAAAGCCGATGAGAACTGATACTGGAGCCCTGCCTCGATTCCCAGGGTATTGAACTCCGGCTCGGTACTCATTGTCTCTCCGTCGATCATCATGGAGCCTTCCTGTTTGAAGTCGTGGGAGCGGACAGCTCCGATCACAGCGAGCTTGTGCGTCACAAGGTATGTGAGGTCCAATTCGTAGAGTCCGATCTTGCGCTCGAATGTTCCTGTGCCGCTCATGTTGTAATCGAAAGGTCTCCCGAGGTAATTGACGCCATCTGCTTCCTCTGAGTAATCGAGTTCCATATCCAGGTCGCTGATCTGAGCGATCCCTTTGATCAAAAGACCATCGATCGGCCTGGCGTTGAGTTTGAATGTGTGGGTGAGTGATTTAAGATCATAAGGCTGGTTCATGTAGAAATAACTCAGCGATGAAGGATACCGTGCACCCTCTCCGCCATCGGCAGCGCCAGGGAGGAAATAGCTGTTCGTATTTTCGTAATCACGGGATTTAAATTCGTAGACAAGAGAGAATTGCGCAAAGTGAACATTCGCACCCACAGCAATTTCATCGGAATTTTCTTCGACAGGCTTTTCGAATTCGAATTCTATCCTGTTGATATCGAGTGTTGTTACGCTCATTCCCTTCTTGGTGAATCCGAAATACGAGGCGAAAAGCTGGACGTTCTTTGATACATCGAGCGTGAATGATGCACTGTCCATCGTCCGGTCGAAATCGAAGGTGTGGTAGTCGTAGAGGTTCCCGTCGAACTGGGTCTGGTCAGCGTAAAAATAGGTGGATTTTCTCCGTTCCCACTTGAATTTATAACTTCCGTATTTTTGGACGGAGAGGTCGAACGACTGAAAG
>JASFEP010000320.1:0-5447 GCA_050124775.1 Candidatus Aminicenantota bacterium | reverse complement strand
CCGATCTCTCCGGCATCCCCTTTTAGCCGGGGGGTCACCGGAATGGTCAGGATCTCTTCCCCTCTTCGGATACGAAAATCGAGCTCGACATTCGGATTTTTCCAGATCATCTCCTGAAACTGAAAATAGTAGGCAGGCTGGCCTTCGATTGCGAGGATGACATCGCCCGGCTCCAATCCCGCTTTTTCGGCCGGAGAATCGGGAACGACCATCTTGATCTCCGTCAATATTTTGCCGAAAAAACCCGCGTATCCCATCTCGTGGATAGTTTTGCCTTCGGTCAGAAGATCGATGCGTAGAATCTCGTCTCCCCGCTTCACTTCGAGCTCAATGGTCCTCTTGGGTTTGGTGCCGACCGCAAGCTCCACATCACTCCAAGTGTCTGTCTTTTGACCGTCGATACTCAGGATCTCGTCATCGATCCGAAGCGCGGACGTTTCCGCCGGAGAATCCGGCTCGATCCAGCCGATGACCGGGGCCTGACTCTGATAGACCGGAACCGGAGCTCCCACCATGTTGATGGCAGCGACCAGTATGATAGCCAGGAGTATATTCATAACTGGCCCCATAACGATGGTGAGAAGCCTCTGCCACCTCTTCGCCGCCATAAAATCCCCGGGCCCGACCTCACGGCCCTCTTCATAGACGTCTTCCCCGGGAAATTTGACATAACCTCCCATCGGGATCAGGCTCACCCTGTAATCCGTATCTCCCTTTTTAAAGCCGAAAAGACGCTTGCCGTAGCCGAATGAAAACACATCCACACGAATTCCCACGAGCTTGGCCATAAAGAAATGGCCGAATTCGTGGACGAAAACAAGGATGCCAAAAACGATTACAAATGCCAGTATTGTTCCTAGTAATGATCCCATCATTCTACCTTTGCTCCAACAATTTGCGGGTTCGTGACCTGGAATCCCGGTCGATTGCGAATATTTCGCCGACTGTGGCCACTTCCCTGGCTTCATGGCCATCGAGGACTTCTGCCACAACAGCGGGAATATCGGAAAATCCTATCTCTTCTTTGAGAAAAGCCGTAACGACGACCTCGTTTGCAGCATTGAGAGCTATAGAAAAGCTGTTGTTCTCGAGCAGAGCTTGCCTGGCTAGGTCAACCAGAGGAAATTTTTCGTGATCCACAGCATAGAATTCCAGTGCTCCTGTTTGACTTAAATCCAGGGGGGGCAAAAGCCCCTTTTCTCTCTCCGGATAAGTCAGCGCATACTGGATCGGTATCTTCATATCAGTGGGGCTGAGCTGCGCGAGCACAGAACCGTCCTGCATCTCGATGAGGGAATGAACGATGCTCTGCGGATGGATGAGAATTCCCAGTTTCTCAGGCTCCAATCCGAAGAGCCAACGGGCTTCTATGAGCTCGAGTCCCTTGTTCATCAATGTCGCTGAATCGACAGTCACCTTTTCTCCCATACTCCAACGGGGATGATTGAGGGCATCCGTCACTGTTTTGTTTTTCATTTCGTTAGCAGGAGTATTTAAAAAGGGACCTCCGGAGGCTGTGAGAATCACTTTTTTCACACCGGTCCTGTCCTCTTTCGCCAGGCACTGGAATACGCCGCTATGCTCGCTATCGACAGGGATGATCTCTGCGCCCGACTCCGCCGCTATCTTCTGTATCAAGGGACCTGCCACGACCATGGATTCTTTATTGGCGAGAGCGATCCTTTTGCCCGACCTCACAGCGGCAAGCGTGGGTCTCAATCCATCAATTCCGGTAATGGATGAGACGACGATATCGTTCTTCGCATAACTTGCGACTTCTTCGGCTCCTTCCTGGCCGAAGACAACGCGGACATCGTTCGTCCCGATTCTTCTCTCGACCTCCGCGGCATGCGCCTCAGTCTCGAGAGATACGATCTCGGGATGGAATTGATCGATCTGAACCTGGATAAGCTCTAGATTCCGGCCCGCAGCAAGCCCGGTCACATTATACCTGTGGCTGAGGTTGTCTATGACTTCCAAGGTGTTCCGGCCTATCGAACCGGTGGAGCCTAAAATCGCAACATTTTTCATCTTATTTCAATCTGTATATTTCAATCACGCACCAAGCCCAGCCCACCTCACTCTTACTTTTTTGCCGAAGCATCGACCCATACAGCTATGGTATTCCCCCGCGAACGGGTCACAAAAAACTTGATGCAGTGAGATCGGCTCGCTTAAAGGGTTAAAAATGTCGATTATAATGGAATGTCTTTTAAGAGTAAAGTCTCTATCTGGCATCTCTAAAACGAAAGAATAACACTCAATCAATTCCATTGCGATAAAAAGTAAATCGTCTCGACACTTTTGATGAAAGAACAACTTATTGCATACCGAAGAAAGTCAACACATAATAAAACAGCGGAGCCGCGAGAATGAGGCTATCGACCCTATCCAAAAAGCCCCCGTGGCCGGGCAGAATGTTGGAGGAATCTTTCACCCCCGACGCCCTCTTAAAAAGAGATTCTAGAGGATCGCTGACCTGTGCCACCGCGTGTATGAGAAAGGCAAAGACGATGGCTTTCCAGAGCGATGTCTCTCCCAGGAGGGAAAAATGAACGACCATCCCTCCTAGACATGCGCAAAGGATCCCGATCACACTTCCCTCCCATGTCTTTTTCGGGCTAGCGAGCGGTGTCATCGGGCGCTTGCCGAATAACTTGCCGAAAGTGAAAGCTCCGGAGTCTCCGGCAACGATCGTCAATAGCAGAAAATAGACATAAAACGGCCCGTGATCTTCCCTGATCAAAAAAATGTGATTGAGCGTAAAACTCACGTATATCGCCCCAAAAAACGTCAGAGAGATCATTTTCGGAAAATGCATCATCTTTTCCAACGAATTTATGGATACCACAAAATATATGCCGGCAATCAAAATCCACCCATAAAGCACGATGCCCAGAGAAACCTCCGCAGAATAAAAGGAGAGGCCGATGAACAATGACAGGACGGCTCCCAGAACCTTATGGGGAAAAATATTCTTTTTGCGGAACAGATAGTAAAATTCAAGGAGTGCCGCCAAGATCACGACCTGCACGGCTAAAAGAAAACCCAATCGGGAGAGATACTGAATACAGACAAAAACAATGGCGAGGATGATTATCGCTGTAGGCAGTCGCTTACGTGTGTTCAACATGGGCTTGAATATCTCCGAATCGCCTTTCTCTTTTTTGATAATCCAGAAGAGCATAGAGCAGATGTTTCTTTCGAAAATCCGGCCAGAGCTCTTCCGTGATCCAGATCTCGGAATACGCGATCTGCCAGAGGAGAAAATTGGATACACGCAGCTCACCGCTGGTTCTGATGAGAAGGTCTGGATCGGGGATATTCGCCGTGTACAAGTACCGAGAAAAAGTCGCTTCATCCAATGAATCTTTATCCAGTGCAGGATCGCTCATGATCCTCTTGGTCGCATCTACGATCTCCGATCGTCCGCCGTAATTAAGTGCTAGAAGGATCGTCAGCCGATCATTTTTTTGAGTCAGCATCTCCACTCTGTCAAGTTCATTAACGACAGACTTAGGGATCAAGGCCTTTTGTCCGATCACCATCAGCCTGAAGTTGTTCTCGACAAGGACCTTGTCCTCCTTCCTGAGATAATCTTCCAGAAGTCTCCACAGCGTGGCGATCTCCTTCCTGGGCCTCTTCCAGTTCTCTTTGGAGAAAGCATACAGAGAGAGGTAACGAATCCCCAGGCGTCCACATGCCTCTACGATCTCCCGGACTGACTTGGATCCCGCACGATGGCCTTCCACACGAGGCATATTCCTTTGTTTGGCCCAGCGGCCGTTTCCATCCATGATCACAGCCACGTGTGCGGGCAGCTTGGTAAAATCGAGCTGATCGACCAGGGATTCTTCTTCACTTCCAGGCTTGATGTACCCTTCCAGACTCTCGAGCATGCAGGTATTATAGGGACTCCCCTGCAAATTGTCAAAAATCTAGACCTGAGCCCAAAAATCTGCTACCCTAATCATTTTAGTCAAGTTTGTCGAGATCATTTCTTGATTTGATGAACGTGGACTAATCACGAGCCGAGGTCGCTCGATAAGGCGAGGCAGCGTCTCCTGAAGAGAGCAGCTATGGATGAAAAGAGGCCACTTTAAAGATGTGTTTAGGAATTCCGGCAAAAGTTATTGAAATGGATGAGTCCGGCGTCGGCAAAGTGGATTACCTCGGTACTAAAGCCAAAGCCAATCTTTCGCTCCTCGAAGATGTCAAGATCGGCGATTGGGTGATCCTCCATGCGGGCTTTGCCATATCGCAGATGAATGAAGAAGAAGCCCAGGAAACACTCCAGATACTCCGTGAATACGCAAGCCATTTAAAAGATTGACACTTTTTCCCATCTTCTGTTTGGCAGAAAGCCCACTTCTCTCGGGAATAAAGATGAAAGAATTCAGAGACAAAACAATCATCCGGGGATTGCTCATAGAGATCGAAAAAATTTCTTCTCGTTTAAAAGGCCCGATAAAGATCATGGAGGTCTGCGGCACACACACAATGACCATCCACAGGTATGGCTTGAAAAGTCTACTCCAGGATGCAGGCGTCGAGATGCTTTCGGGCCCGGGTTGTCCGGTATGTATTACGCCGAACGAATTCCATGAGGCGGCTATCGACTCCGTCGTATCCAGAACCGATTTTATCCTGACGACTTTCGGAGACATGACACGTGTCCCCACAAAAAGGGGTTCCATTCAGACCACAGTGCCGGCACAGGGCTCCCGCGTACAGATCGTGTATTCCCCTGAAGAATCGCTCGCAATCGCACGGAGTTCTCCTGGAAAAGACGTGGTCTTTTTTGGCGTCGGATTCGAAACGACCATCCCCGCCATAGCCATCTCGGTCAAAGACGCTTTTGAAGAGGGGCTGAAGAACTACTCCGTTCTGACAGCTCTGTGGACCATCCCCCCTCCCCTCCGGGCGATCGTCCAAGCCGAGGATATCGCTGTCCAGGGTTTTCTTTATCCCGGCCACGTGAGCGCTATCATCGGGGAAAAGCCATACCATTTTATCGCACGCGAATTCGGAATAGCGGGGTCCATCGCAGGCTTTGAACCCAGCGACATCCTACTGGCTATCCTTTCGATCCTGAAACAGATGGAAGACGACAGGCCAACTGTCGCCAACGAATATGCACGCGTAGTCAGGGCAGAGGGAAACCTCCAGGCTCAGGCTGTCATCGATGAGATGCTGGAAACCAAAGATGCCCATTGGAGAGGGCTAGGCTCGATACCCAAGAGCGGCCTCAAGCTGAAGAAAAAATTCGCGGCATACGACGCCGAGGTGAAATACAATCTGCGGATCGTAGCGGGAAGCGATGACCTCCCGGGATGCCGGTGCGGCGAAGTCCTTCAGGGTAAAGCCTCTCCGCCCGAGTGTCCCCTCTTTGCCAAAAGATGTAACCCCGAATCGCCCTACGGTCCCTGCATGGTCTCATTCGAAGG
>JASFEP010000319.1:0-5460 GCA_050124775.1 Candidatus Aminicenantota bacterium | reverse complement strand
GGAGAGACGTTCAAAGGCACCGGACAGCACGTCCAGGCAGTCGCGTATATGTTTTTCCGTGTGCGCATAGGATACATAGTTATATCCATTCCTTCTGAGAATAAAACCGGACGTTAATACCTCTATATACAATGCAGATTCGAAGTGTTTCAGATTGGGCAGATCCCTCTGGAGTCTGATCATCGCCATCTGAGGGATCCCGGAAACATGGGTGATCTTGGGATACTCTCTGGCGATCCTCTTGAAACCATCAAAAAAAAGTGTTCCTATTTTTTCCAAATACTCATGCACACGATTCTCTCTGAAAAATCTGAGAGTCGCGATCGCTGCGGCAAGGCTGAGAGCTTCTCCGGCAAGTGTGGAACAGATCCACAACTTGCGCAACGAGTCCATGATCTCTTTGGAACCTCCTAGGGCAGCTAGAGGCATTCCTCCAGCTAACCCTTTGCCTATGATCGTAAGGTCCGGCAGGAAATTGTAGTACTCCTGTGCTCCGCCAGGGCTCAATCGAGCCCCGGTCTTCATTTCGTCAAGGATAAGGATTATTCCGCACTTTGTGCACATATCACGGATAGTTGTCAGGAATTCTCTATTGGGCGCTTCATTCACGACAGGTTCAAGAACCACAGCAGCCGGATATTCGGGAAGGTTGTTGAACTTATCCAGAAAATCGGAAGGATCATTGAAGAGGAATTCTATACAAAGATTGCGAGTGGCGATGGGAACGCCCGCATCTTTATTACACCAATCATGCCATCCAAAATATCCACAGCCGAGAATATATTCGCGGTAGGTATATGCCCTGGCCAGACGAACGGCAGCGCTGCAGGCTTCGGCTCCGGTTTTAAAAAACCGCACTTGTTCGATCGATGGAAACATGTCTACGATCAACTCCGCTAACTCCGGTTCAAGGGGAGAAGACAAGGTCGTTGCGATACCGTTTTTTATTTCATTCCCTATAGCCTCCGTGACAACCGGATGATTATAGCCTAAAACACAGGCCCCGAGACCCATCCCAAAATCGGTATAGCGATTTCCTTCATGATCGATGAGTTCCGCACCTGCCGCAGTTTGGTAGTAGGCTGGCCCGAATTCAGATCCGAACAAAGCTTCCGTCTTTTTGCTCTCGGTCGAAAATCCTTCTGGAATGTATTTTTTGGCTTTTTGCCGAATATGAAATAATTCATTCATCCTGACTCACCCCTTTCATCCTGGCTTATTCAGGTCAGCCAAGCCGCACCTTTTATAGCTTTAAAATGGCCCCGCAGAAACCTTCAGCTATCACTCATTTTATAAGCGCATCTAAATTACAATAAATCAGTTCTCCGCGCAACTCCTGTGTTATAATGAAATTATGAAAAAAAGATTAAATTTCATATTTATATTCATCCTGGTCCTTGGAATAACGGGTGTATTCGGTCAGGAAACTTACCGGAGTCAATCGGGATTAAAGCCTGATTTAAGGCTCTTGGAACGAACTGACGAAGAACACAATTTCGATGTCATTCATTACGAATTCGACTGGAAGATCGACTCCGACGCTCACAGCATTGAGGGGCTGGCGAAAGTCATGGGAGAAAGCACCATCCAAGGTTTGGATTCGATCACTCTGAATCTTATGAATACCATGACAGTGGATGGAGTCGAGCAGAACCAGAATTCCCTTATTTACAGCCATCAGAATGACCTGCTCACCATCTACTTTGGCAAAAACTATAAAAAGGGAGAATCCTTCACGGTTGAAATCAGCTATTCCGGACACCCGACATCAGGACTCTATTATGATTATCATGGAAGCATGCCGATCATTTACAGCCTGACAGAGCCCAGCGATGCCAGGCATTGGTTTCCCTGTTATGATTTTCCTTCAGATAAGGCAACGGCAGACCTCAATATAACCGTACCCTCAGGATTGACCGCCGCATCCAACGGCACGCTTGTGGAAGTTAAAATGAATGCAGACGATACCGTGACATACAGTTGGGAGATCAGCTACCCGATTGCAACCTATCTCATTTCAGTAGCCGCAACGAACTACGTGACATTTTCTCACACATACAATTCGGGTCAGGAAGAAATGGATGTTGTGTACTATGTCTATCCGGAATTGTTCGAATATGCCAAAACAGATTTTGCCAACACAGTTCCCCAGATCGAATTCTATTCGGAAGCTTTTGGCGAATACCCCTTTCTCAGGGAAAAATACGGAATGGCCCTCATTCCTGGGGGGACCGCCATGGAACATCAAACCTGCACATCCTATCCGGCTCGTGTCATCGACGGAGAACAGGGATATGACTGGCTCATCGCCCACGAGCTCGCTCACCAGTGGTGGGGGGATCTTGTGACCCCTGCCGATTGGGCCGAGATCTGGCTGAACGAGGGCTTTGCTACATACTCCGATGCGCTTTGGTGGGAGCATCTCTATGGAATGGCCGGGCTCAAAGCCAGAATGTCAGATTTCCGGTCCATTCTATTTGAACGATACTCAGGACCGCATCATGCGATCTACGATCCGCCGCAGGGTTATCTTTTCTCCGCCATCGAGTACGAAAAAGGAGCATGGGTGCTGCACATGCTGCGATTCGTTGTAGGTGAGGATAATTTCTGGGAGATCCTCAAAACTTATGCCCAGAGATTCGCATACGCTATCGCATCGACAGACGACTTCAAATCTGTCTGCGAGGAGGTTTATGAGGCAGACCTGGACTGGTTTTTCGATCAATGGATCTATGAACCCGGTTATCCGCGTTATGAATTCTCCTGGGGACATTCCGGCCCAAATTCAGTGAGAATCATCATAAACCAGACACAGGAGTCCTATCCTATTTACTCAATGCCCATAGAACTGCAGGTCGTTCTTCCCTCAGGGACGGTAAAAAGAACGGTATGGGTCGATGAAAAACTCAATGTCTATGATTTGTCATTCGCCGAGACGCCTTCCGATGTCCTCTTCGACCCGGACGAGTGGATCCTCTGTTACAGGGGGAGTTTTCAGAAAAAGGGGTTGAAAAAGAGATAAAAGCTCCGTTATCTCGACTTGATCCTATCGATTTTTGACTTGATCACCGTGCTGGCGACCCGAGCAGGTTTGAGTTTCCCGCGTTCCTTCATAAGATGAATCATCGTATCCCGGAAGGTCTTCGGCACATGCATCTGTTCCGATTCCGCCTTTCGTACGAGAACAAGGGAGTCTGTGAGACATGTGGTCACACAGAGTCCGCACCCGATACAGCGATCCTGATCGAGGACGACCTTATCTTCTTCCAGACTCAACGCATCCATCTGACATCTTTCGACACAGACGCCGCACCCTATGCAGCTATCTCGATCCACCTCACAGATAAAGGGCGAGGAAATGATCGTAGCGGGCTTTGGATGGTGTTTGATCGTTCTAAGCACTCCACAGCAACACCCGCAACAGCAGCAGATATTGACGATATCCTTTGAGTTGCTGGGCTGGAGGACTAAACCCGCCTCTTCCGCCTTTTTTAAAATTTCCAAAGCTTCCTCTTTGTCGATGAACCGACCTATCCCCCTGTCGTGGTAAAGATCCGCGCCCCGTCCGAAAATCAAGCAGCTCTCTTCCGGTCTTTCACACCCCTCATCCAGAAGCTTCTTTTCCTTCCTGCAAATGCAGGGCGCCACAAGACACTTATCCTGGCTTTTTACAAGCTCTTCCACATTTTCGTAGGGGAGGATCTCCAGTTTATGATTTATGCTTTCGTTAACGGGGACCGTCCGCAATTGGGGTGTTTTTTTCCATGACTCCGGATCGAGAAGGATGGGAATGTACTCCCCCACATCCTTGGCCAGTTCCGGATCCAGATCATTCACATGATATTCCCATATCCCGATGGCGAACTGGAGTGCCATATACAGGTCCGGCCGGCTTTTTCTTTTGATTTTAAGGATGAGTCCCTTCTGATACATCTTATCGAGCAGGGCCTTTGTTTTTTCGAGAGAGAGCTTTGCCCGGTGGGCGATGACCTTGACCTCTTCAGGAAGAACGCTCAAATGCAAAGCCATTTCTGCCTCTTCAGATGTGAAGAGACGGCGGAGGATCCTCAACTCCACACCGCTCTCTGTAGAGGGATACCCTCCCGGAAGATCATCGAGGTGCACAGCTAGCCTTGAATAGACGTCATTTTTCATAAAAAATACCTAGTCGTCATTCGGAAGATCGTAAACCAAAAACCTGAAACTCCGAAATCGCAAATTGATTATCATCTCCATCCGTAGCAAAGATCCTGATGTAACGTGCTCTCACAGGAAAAAACTCCAAGGCTTCGATGTATTCCGGATGCTCGGGAATGGAGCTCATGGTATCCATTCCTTCCAAAACCTCTCCATCACTTCTCAAGATCTCTGTAAGGATAATATAATCCTCACCATTGACCGAGTATTCGATCGTGTAATCATCATTGGCGTCCACCTGGACAACGATACCTGTAATCTCATATATTTTGCCCAAGTCGATAATGAATGAAACATCAGGTGCTTCCCAGAAAACGCTCAGATCTTCGTTCCAGGTGCTCTCTTCGAAAGGGATCCTGCCATCTATAATCAGATTCACATCATTCTCAAACTCTCCTATGCTCGATATGAGAACCGGGCGGATGATCCTGCTCTCGCCCTCCAGAGGTTCGGCGACCGCTGCTCTCTCCCCGAATGCCTGAAACTCGGACATCGCAAATTTTGAATCTCCCCCTGCACCAGCTACCCTGATAAACCTGGCACTTACGGGCTCGAATTCCAAGCCGGCCACAAAATGGGGACTCTCTGGTATGGTGCTCATTGTGTCCATACCTGAGGCCATATTCCCATGGTCTTCTCGAATCCGGATAAGGGGGATGTAATCTATGCCATCTAAAGAGTAGTCGACGATATAATCATCGTTACCATCCACCTGAAGCAGAAGTCCCGAAACTGTGAACTCTCCCCCCAGGTCAAGGATAAACTGTGTATCCGTTTGCTGCCAGTAGATATTGTGCTCTGAATTCCAATCGCTCCCCTCCGGAGGAGACTGCCCATCGATAAGAAGCCGCACCGTGTTGGTAAAGACGCCTTCACCTTCCACAGACCGGGGCGATATGATCTCACTCTCCTCTTCTTGAAAAGAAAACCCCAGCAGAGCGATAGCAAGGGGAATGATCCCGATCAGAAAAATAATCCTGAGAATTTCCCTTTTATTATTCACATCAACCTCCTTAGCATGAATTATTCATAATACAAATCTTGCCTTCGATCATATATTTAGTCTCACGATACAGGTATTGAATTGAAAAGAAATGGGGTCGACCCACTGGATTCTTTATAACAGAAGTCCCCACTGAAAAGCAAGGAACATCGAGCGAGACGATGCTCTCCCAACCGCGATAGCCGACCTTCCGATTGTCCCAATTGGTGGTTCGAAAATACGCTCAGTTTCCACAGCGAAAAAACTTCACTCGGAACCGC
>JASFEP010000318.1:0-5474 GCA_050124775.1 Candidatus Aminicenantota bacterium | reverse complement strand
GATCATGCTGCGAAACCTCCTTGGGAACAAACTGGCCGCGACCATCAACGTATTGGGGCTTGCCGTGGGAATGGCTTGCTTTATCTTGATCGCCCTTTGGGTCCAGGATGAGTTGAGCTACGATAACTTTCACACCAATAAAGATGATCTCTATCTTCTCACCATCACTCATCCCAACGATGTCGTCGACTACAACGTTCCCTATGCTCTTGCGCATATTCTAGCTTCGGAATATCCGGAGATCGTCGATTACACTCGTATATATGAACTCAATCTTATGACGTGTTCCTTCAAATATCACCGTGAAAACGGTCAACAGGTCAAGTTCTATGAAGATAAAGGCATTCTAGTCGATCCCTGCTTTTTTTCCATGTTCACATTTTCTTTCGTCAGAGGAGATCCATCCACAGCGCTGAAAAATCCCAATTCCCTCATTCTCAGGGAGGAGGTCGCCAATAAATATTTCGGTGAGGACGATCCTATCGGAAAAAAATTGACCTTCAACAACCGGGAAGATCTTGTCGTCACAGGTGTCGTGCGGGTGCCCTCCAGATCCCATATTCAGTTCGATTTTCTATCCCCTCTGGAAGAGGACCTGGCCACCAACTGGAACTGGAGGGACCAGTCCTTTGTTCTAATGGACAAAAATGTCGACATCGACGATTTTCAAAACAAGATCGAGGGTTCATTCCATACGAATGCCCCATACAATTTATCTGGAACATTCAAAGTCGGTATCATGCCGATGACCGAAGTCCACCTGTCTTTCGGCCGGATGACATATGTCTACATCTTTTCTGTGATCGCGGTGTTTATCCTTTTTATCGCGTGCATCAACTACATGAATCTGACCACAGCGAGCGCCAGCAACCGGGCCAAAGAAGTGGGTCTTCGGAAAGTCGTAGGGGCCAAAAGGATCCACCTGATCTATCAATTCCTGGGTGAATCGATATTTATGTCCTTGTTTGCGCTCGCTCTTTCTCTGCTTTTTGTTAAATTGGCCTTGCCCACGCTCAGCAATCTCACATCCAAATACTTGACATTTTTAGCTGCCCAGACTTCCGTTTTATTCCTATTCCTTTTCTGTTTGGTTTTGTGTGTGGGGATCGTGTCGGGGAGTTATCCTGCACTGTTTCTTACGAGGATCACACCGGTCGACACCCTTAGGGCGTCTTTTCACTTCAAAAACAACCGATCTGCATTCCGGGTCGTCTCGGTCGTCGGGCAATTCACGATTTCCGTTCTGCTCATAATCAGCACGGCAGTGGTTTTTAAACAGTTGAACTATGTCCGGAACAGGCCGTTGGGTATGAATACAGATTATGTTGTGAAACTCCCGTTCAACACAGACTTGAAAGGACGCTATCCGGTTTTTAGGAACGAGCTGCTGCGAAATCCCAACATCCTCGGTGTCACTGCAGGCCAGGCTGTCCCCTATGATGAGGACTATAAAACCGGGGGTGTCGAATGGGACGGCAAAGATCCTGACTTTGTCCCAAATCTCAGGTACTCCATCGCGGATGCGGACTACATCAAGCTTTTTGACATGGAGATCCTCGAGGGCCGCAGCTTTGAAAGAGCCAATATCTCTGACAGGAAAAATTTTCTCATCAACCAGACCGCTGCCAAATACATGGGCATGGAATCGCCGGTCGGAGAGCGGCTCAAATTCTGGGGAGAAGAAGGTCAGATCATCGGTGTGGTCAAAGACTTCCATCATGTGTCTCTCCACAGAGAGATCATGCCCCAAGTTTTTACCATCAATCCGGCGTTTGCCGCCAACGCGCTCAAATATGTCTTCGTCAAGATCAACTCGGTCAATGTTCCGGACACAATGGCATATATCCAGGAGACTTCGGCAAAAAACGCACCGAACTATCCTGTGGAATACGATTTTCTCGATCAGGGACTAGGTGCGCTCTATCAAGCAGAGCAGCGATTGGGAAAGATATTCACCTATTTTGCCGTGCTGGCGGTATTTATCTCCTGCTTGGGTATTTTCGGCCTGTCGGCGTTCTCCGTCGAACAGAGAACCAAAGAGATCGGCATCCGCAAGATCCTGGGATCCTCTGTCTCGGGCATCACCCTTTTGCTCTCCAAGGAATTTTCCCGCTGGGTTATGCTGGCCAATATCATCGCCTGGCCCATAGCATTTTATGCAATGCATAAATGGCTGGAGAATTTTGCCTACAGGACCGGCATAAATATTGCACTTTTCCTTTTAGCCGGCGGACTTTCCCTGATCATCGCCGCACTCCCAGTCATCTATCAGGCCCTCAAGGCCGCAACATCCGACCCGATCGACGCTTTGCGTTATGAATAACCAGACAGAATAAATATCCGTATCAAAATGTATTATATCTACCGAACAAGGACAGGATAAAATAGAACGCACCGATCAATACACAGAAGAACAAAAAAGGCATTTTCAGCAGGATTTTCAAAAGCGGAAAAAGCGAAGGATAACGGTCTTTATCATCACAATGAGCCTGTTGATCGGGGCTTTTTTCACTTTTCCGAATTTCATCCTTTTCGGTCTCCCCAAACATGTTTGGGGACCGGTCTTCACGCTGGTTATCATCGGCCTGCTGATATTTATCATCATCGATTGGAGATGTCCGGTATGCAAAGGACTTATGGGCGATGCCTTTCAGACAAAATACTGTCCTAAGTGCGGGTATCAATTCAGAGACTGAGGAATAACATGAATGTTTTGAAAAAACATCACTTATGGATAACACCCGTTATTGTTCTTTGGGGTGTCTTTTCCGCCTGTCAGAACAGCGGAGAAACACTGTATTATGCGGCTGAGAAGAACGGCCAGACATTCGGCTTTTCAAAGGTTACAATCCGGCTTGATGACAAGGGCGGCAGACCCGTTATGGTTGTGGATGAAAGAGTCACAGCGCGCACAGTGGCGCTCGGCGCAGAGGTAGATACGCGCATCTCGTCCGTCTCCCAGATCGACCCTCAGACAGGACAATTTTTCACTCACGAGACCGAGATCGACTCGGAGAGCTTCCATATGACGATCGACATCGAGATCGACGGCAATAAGGCCCGGATCACTTCCCTGCCCAGCAATACTAAAAAAGAAGTTCTCCTTCCCCCCGATGTCGTTCTCGGTAATTCGATCTGGAACCCTCATCTGATCGAGGATTTCGGAGCGGATGACACAGATACAAAACGCTATAAAGAATTCAACATCCTGGATGGAGAAATCCAAGAAACGACAGTCACGAGAAAGGGAATGGAGACTCTCAAAATGGCTGGGAAGGAATATACGGCCTATGTCTTCGATACCCTAAATCACACAATCGGCCTAAAAACGACTGTCTGGATCGACACAGAAAGAGGATACCTTCTCAAAGCAGAATTACCGACACGGACGATAGCTCTGGCCAGCCGGTCCATCCGATCAAAAATCAAAAGAGTGAATGTGGACGATGATATCATCGCGAAGGTCGGCGTAAATATTTCGGATATCCGGGCCATCTCCCGCATGAATGTGAAGGCTTCCCTGGATCCCGTGGGGACATGGATCACACCGGCCAGCCTCAACGTCCCGGGACAAATTTTCGAGGGAACGGTCGAAAACAATGTGATCGATGGGATTTTTAAAATCAACCATAAAAAATACGACGGACAGAACGCCCCGCCATTTCCGCCGGATTTCAGCGGGGATGAAACTCTGAAGCCCTACTTGGAGCCTGAAGACCTTATCGAATCGAACGACTCTGTTTTGATCCGGAAGGCCGCGGAATTGACCCAAGGCTCCCGGGACTCCTGGGAGGCTGCAAAACGGTTGAGCCGCTGGGTCGCCGAAGAGATCGGATACGACATTCCGGGAGGAGGCTCCGCACGCAACACGTATGACCTCCGCGCTGGAGAGTGCGGCGCCCATTCCAAGCTTTTCGCGGCGTTCTGCCGCGCCGTGGGGATCCCGGCTCGGGTAGTCTGGGGCTGTATGTATATTCCCAACGCTGGGGGAGGATTCGGTCAGCACGGATGGAACGAAGTCTACATGGGAGATGCGGGCTGGGTCACGCTCGATACGACCATCCGGGAGATCGACTATGTGGATTCGGGTCATATCCGGCTGGGTGAGTTGACCTCCATGCAGATCGCCTGGAATCCAAAGAAGCTGGAGATCCTCGATTTCGAGGCTGGTTCACAAAAATTCGGAGAGGAGCCTGAAGGAGAGGTCCTCACTCAATACGAACCCTATGTCGGTAAATACAGAGGGCCCGAGAATGTTCTCACCATCCTGGTCCAGAACAAAAGCCTGGCCCTGGATATTCCGGGTCGAATGGTGTTCGAATTGAGGGAGCCCGATGAGAATGGGATATGGTATTTCAAGCTCACCGAAGATGCGGGCGTTTCCTTCCAGCAGGATAGAACAGGCCGCGTGACCGGACTGACCATCCTCAACTCCGCAAGAATACCCAAGAAACAGACGAATGAAGACATCCCGAACAAGGTTCCCGAAGAGTACCGCCCTTACATCGGTGAATATCCCATCCCGATGGAAAGGGCGCATCTCACTGTGCTTTATAAAAACAACACGCTCGCCATGCGAGGCCCCGAGCCGGGGACTCTCTACCTGGAAGGCCCGGACGAAGAGGGGATCTGGGTCGACAGCCAGGGCAAGCGCAAATTTTCATTCGTCAAAGACGAAAAGGGCACCGTGAGAGCCATGTTCTTCTGCGAGGTGGTCCACTGCCCAAGGCTAAAGCACTAAGTTAGAGGGAGATAGAATCCAGATCGCCTATTTCCGCGCCTTAACGTAAAGCATGCGAGACCGGTCGTTCACAAGCAAGCGTTCTTATCTTGGTATTATAAAACACACCCCATAGGTTGGATATCGGGAATTTCTTATTAATTTTCGCTCCCTGCCAAATGTCACTGGCCTTCTCTCAAAATCAACAGCCAACCTCGGCCGGGTTCCACAGGGATGAGATCCTTCGGTGAGAACTGCACGGCTCCCTGAAATTTGGAAATAAAAGGTGCCGCCAGAACAGTTTTGTCGGGATCAAGATCCAATGCCTCCCAGTCTATTTTGAGAGGAATCTCCACTCTGTCTTTTTCCCAACTGGCAATGGCGATCAAAGCCGCGTCCTTCCTGACGTAGGACGTGACTTTGACATTTTTATTGACCGCCACTTTCACAGGGCTGGTCGGCGACCAGTATCCATACATGTCCGCTTCCTGTATGCCGAAATCATCCCAGAGCTTCCACAGGGACCGGGGATCTCCTGCCCAGGGCAGCCGGGCCGTCATGCCATACAGCATTCCCCTCCAGGCATTGCCGCCATCCTGCAGCATCTCCCCCATGAGACCGAAGGGAATCCCCGACATCTCCACCAGCCAGAATTCCGGAGGCGCATCGGCATCAAAATATTCCCCGAACCAGAGGCGATCGATGTAGGGAAAATGCTCTAGATAAAGATTGGCGGAATTGGCGAAACCGTCTC
>JASFEP010000317.1:0-5477 GCA_050124775.1 Candidatus Aminicenantota bacterium | reverse complement strand
GCCGACAGAAGAGCTGCCGCTCTCAACATACTGGGGATTTTTTTCGGGTTCGGAGCCCTAACGGTCCCCTTTCTGATCGGAGCGTTTCTCGAGCGAGTCGGACTCGATCCTATCCTCTTGTTCGCCACATTTTTAGGCCTTATTCCCTTTCTACTCTTCCTGAGTTTTCCCTTTCCCAGGCCGAAGCATGAGCAGGGCTTTCCTCTCCGGCAGGCGAAAAGCGTGATCAAACACCCGCTATTATGGTTGTGCGGATTCCTTCTGTTCTTCCAATCCGGGAATGAATTCACAGCGGGAGGCTGGATATCCACATATCTCCAAGAGCATTTCGGTTTGAGCCCTATGATTGCCTCTTTTCTTCTGGCCGGTTATTGGGGGGCCATCATGAGCGGTCGTTTGCTTTCGAGCAGGATCGTGAAGAAGATCAGGAACGAGACACTGATCTTGGGGAGTGGGTTCCTCTCGTTAGCAGCGGCACTGTTGGTCGTTGCCGCTCCAACCAAGGAGCTCTCTTCCTCGGGGGTGATCTTGCTCGGGCTCGGATTCGCTGCCATATTTCCGACCACTCTTGCTATGGCTGGCGAGGCCTTCCCTTCCTTTACAGGAACCGCTTTCGGGATTATCTTTGTCATTGCGTTGATGGGTGGGATGTTGTCGCCCTGGCTGGCGGGTAAAGTGGCCCACATATACAGCATCCAGAAAGCGATGTTCATTCCCGTTTTCAATGCGAGTATGATTATGGGCGTTCTGTTTTTGATCCTGAGGATTCAGAGGAGTCAGAAACATCGAAACATCTGAACTCTCACTCCAGGTTTTTTGAACAGAATTCCCTCATAAAAGAAAGGAGTTTGAAGAATGAAAGAGTCGATGCGACTTCTTATGGTGGTCCTGGTTGTATTTTTTTGGGGTGGAATTGCCTGTGGACCTTCTCTTGAAAAAACAGAAGAACCTGTGGAGCTCATCGTCCGGGGGGATGATATGGGCATGACCCATACCTGCAATCTGGCTGTCGCAAAGAATTTTCAAGAGGGCATATTGACCTGTGCTTCTATCATAGTGCCCTCGCCCTGGTTCGAGGAGGCGGCGCGCATGTGTCGGGAGCATCCGGAGTGGTGTATCGGCGTGCACCTCACTTTGAACAGCGAATGGCGTGATTACAGATGGAAACCCGTCCTCCCTTACACTGAGGTGCTCAGCCTGGTGGATGAAAATGGATATTTCTATCCGACGACGGAAGCATTTCTAGAGGCCTCCCCCGAATTGGAAGAGGTGGAAAGGGAGCTGCGGGCCCAGATGGAATTGGCACTCAAGCGAGGGATCGATGTTCAGTATATCGACACACATATGGATACGGCCCGATCGACGCCAGAGCTCCGAGAAGTCGTCCTGAATATCTGCCGGGATTACGACCTCCCTCTGTCGAGAGAATCCGGAGAACAACAGATGAGTATCTATGAGGTCCCCTATAAAGAGAAGAAAAAAGCCCTTGCCGAGCAGCTGAAACAGCTAGAATCTGGATTGTGGCTCTTGGTCGTGCACCCCGGTCTCGATACGCCAGAGGCAAGGGCGCTGGTGGATATCAATCCCGAAGGTCTGCCGGATGTGGCCCTCAACAGGGCTGCTGTGACAGAGGCCCTGACGAGCAAGATTATTCAAACGATTATCGAAAAACGGGGCATCGTGCTGACGGATTACAGGAAGTTACGCAAAAAAGAATAAATAGGGGAGAAACGAATGGAAGTAATGGGAACAAAGAAAAAGAGATACCATCACGTTCCAGTGGCTCTTTGCCTCTGTCTTGTGCTTTGCGGTTTCGGCAGCGATTCATTCGGGTCAGATAAAGATATCAAGAACCAGATGCGAAAGGGCTATATCCAGTTGTTGATGGAGAAGGGGATCTGTGATGATCGGGGAGCGGAAATCGAAGACCGGATGGACCGGTTGATCTCGTCCGCCAGAGGAAAAGGCCTAAAGAGAGACAGAGATATCGTGAATGATATTCTCGGACAATTGAATTACTCAAGGACCAATCTCGGGAATTTTCCGTCCTGCGCTTTCGACAGGCCCATCGGACATAAGCTGACTGAATTTGGACATACCAAAGCGGATTCGAATATCGATGCCACTGCTGAGGCGAGTGCCTGCCCCGTGGGGGGCATAGGCTCCGGGGCTTTCGAGCGTACCATCAGCGGCAACTTCCGTTACTGGTTTCTAAAGCTGGGCTGGATGATGGATGATACGGTCTGGGCCAGTCAATTTCATGTGTATATGAAAAAAAGTGATAACACGATCGTAAAGACCCTATCCACCGATGCTCCGCCGTCTGAAAGGCTCCGGAGCTGGAACTGGAGTTATCCTGAAGGGAAGGGGACTTACTATGCGCTTTTCCCGAAATCCGGATTCTCTTATGAGACAAACAGCGATTTTCCGGTCCGATTGGCTGTGACACAATACTCCCCCGTCATTCCGCATAACTACCATGAAACGAGCTATCCTGTGGGTGTCTTCAAGTGGATCGCTGAAAACCCCTCGAATGAGCCTGTAGAAGTTAGCGTGATGCTCACCTGGCAGAATATGGTCGGCTGGCAGGCCAGAACCAAAACCCTGGCTATCCCGACCGGATTCGATTGGGACAGAAACAGCACAGGTAACTTCAACGAGTTCGTTCAGGACAGCACAAAAACGGGGATCGTCTTTCGTAAGCAAGACATGGATCTGAGATCGGGAAATGACATGCTGGGAAGCATGTGTATCGCAGCCGAAGAGATCCCGGGCCAGGTAAGCGTTTATTACCAGACGGATTTCGATCCGTTGGGCGCAGGCCTTGAGGTTTGGCAGCCTTTCTCCAAAGACGGGTCGCTTCTCAATTCTCAGAATTCACGGACGGTCGGTAAAAAGGAGGCTGCGGCAGGAGCCATCGCTGTAAAAATGATGCTCGAGCCCGGCGAACGCAAGGAGTTTCCGATCGTGGTGGCCTGGGATTTTCCCTATGCGGAGTTCGAAAAGGGAGTGAAGTATAGAAAGAAATATACGGAATATTTCGATACCAGCGGGGAGAATGCCTTTGCCATCGCGTGTGAGGCACTCGATAAATACCAGGAATGGGAGAAAACTATAGACGACTGGCAAAACACTATCATCCAGGATGCGTCTCTGCCCGACTGGTTCAAGCAGGTTCTCTTCAACGAGCTCTACATCTTGGCCGAAACCAGTCTTTGGGATGCCTCTACAAATCTGCACACGTATTTGGAAAGTATCGATTACTTGATGTACGGCACATTCGATGTGGATGCCTATTCCTCCTGGCATTTGCTCGGACTCTGGCCGGAACTCGAGCTCGGAAACATGCTGTTTTTTGCCAAGACCGTGGATTGGGAGGATCCCACTTATAAACGTTATCTCTATCCCGATGCGATGCCGGGAGAGGTCCCGGAAGATAAAATGCACTACTATTGGAATACGAACAAGGTCTTCGGCATGATCCCTCATGACATCGGGTCCCCCCGCCTTCGGCCCTGGACCGTTCTCAACGCCTTCGATTGGCAGAACGGAAATGTCTGGAAGGACCTGAATCCCAAATTCCCTCTGCGGGCCTACAGGGATTTCCTGTATTCGAAAGAAAAAGACTATGATTTTCTCAGAAAAATGTTTCGGACATCTGTAATCGCTCTGGACACCTTGGAAAAAAGGTTCGGTGACCGCGAAAGCCATATCCCGCTTAACGAGGGGATTCCCGATCAGACATACGACACATGGAAGATGAAGGGCGAAAGCGCTTTCGTGAGCATCCTCTGGCTCGCCGCGCTCAAAACGACGATGAATATGGGCCAGGATCTGATAAACATGGGCATCTCGGAAGTCGATTTGATAAACATTCAAAAAACGATCCACAAATACAGGGATTGGTTCGAGAAAGGAAAGATTGCGCTCCAGGGTCTCTGGAATGAAGAAGGGGGGTATTTCAACATCGATGCCACCATGGACGACATCATGGCCGACCAGCTCTTCGGTCTCTGGTACACCAAGATTTTGGGACTCGAAGATGGGGGAAACGAAAGGATTATATCTCTGGAGCAGGCGAAAAAGTCTCTCCAGACTGTTTATGAAAAGAATGTGCTGGGTTTCGGTGGTGGATTGATGGGAGCCGTTAACGGCAGGGGTGCGCAAGGCCAACAGCTCTTCAGCCAGCAAGGGGATGAGGTCTGGGTGGGGACAACATTTGCTTTTGCCTCGAATTGTATTCTGCACGGCATGATCGAAGAGGGGATGCACGCTACCTACGGAGTCTTTCACATGGTTTACAGCCCCTATGGCCAGGGCTACTTCTTCAAGACTCCAGAGGCCTATAATGATCCTGAGGAGGGAGTCTGGAATAATCCCGATGAAAGATATGGCGAAAAACTCTTCCGAGCAATGAAGTACATGCGTCCCGGGGCCATTTGGGCTGTGCACGAAGCCCTTACTCAAATGAAAAATAAGAAATAGAATCATAATATTCCTGGAAGGGAAAATCGATTTTGCTATCAAGGAGGGCTAAAGATGAATACTTATAAGCACATAACGCATTTCCCAAGCCGGTCTGTCTTAGTGCGGTGCCTTTTGCATATTGCACTTTTAGGGATAGTTATTTCGATGATATGCGTGCTTTCGGTATTTACATCTGATCAGATCGACTTTCCTACTGAACCGCTGATCTCTGTCTGGGAGCATGACGATTCGGTGGACATCGCTCCGATGGTTAAGGAAATCGGGTTCAACACGGTGTGGACTCACGACAAACCCTACGACGGAAAAATGAAGCTTGAAGATACTCTGATGTACAGGCATATGAAAACACCGGGAATCAAGTACATCATCGCCAAGATCGAGAGAGGGATTTGGGGATGGTCGTTCGATGACGCCATGCGGCATGCGGCATGGATCGCCGAATTATCGCTCGATCACAAGGAAATCATCGGTTTGTACCTGAACGACTTTTACGAAGAGACAGAGGAAACAGACAAGGGAGGTCATTCCGCGGAGGAATTTCGCCAGATCATCGCCAAAGCCAAAGAGATCAATCCGAGGCTGGCCATCTGGGTTCCCTGTTATCCGCGCAGGGATATGGACATGCCCTATGAATTTGACATCGACGCGATCATCTTCAGTTTTTATGACACGACACTGATTCAAAACCACGAGGCGCTTCTCGACAAGGCGCTGGAGAAGTTCCAGGGAAAGCCGATTCTGGGATCTCTGTACCTGTCTGCAGGCAGTGAAGGCCGATGGCTGACCGAACAGGAGTTCAAAGGATTGATGGATTTCTTCGTTGCAAAAGTCAACCAAGGCAAGCTGGCGGGCATTAGAGTCTTCCGTGTCGAAAGCCTGAACCAGCGGCCCGAATATGTCCGGTGGCTCAAGGAATCGCTAAGTAAACTCAAGCGGCCTTAGGGGCTTTCTGCGGAACAATCTTGGCCAACCCTTCACTGCGCCATATG
>JASFEP010000316.1:0-5483 GCA_050124775.1 Candidatus Aminicenantota bacterium | reverse complement strand
TCATCGGAAGCATTCAAACAAGCCTTCATCCAATCCAAAAAAGAGGATATCGTCATTATCAAAAGTCCAGTGGGTTTGCCAGGTCGGGCGATCAGAAACACCTTCATCGATGAGATCAATATGGGAAAGAGGAAACCCTTTAAATGTCCCTATCATTGCATTACCACATGTGATTTGAAAAACAGCCCGTTCTGCATATCTCATGCATTGATCAATGCCCAGAGAGGGAATTTTAGAAGCGGATTCGCTTTTGCCGGTTCAAATGCTTACAGAACAAAAGAGATCGTATCAGTTAAAGACCTGATGAGAACTTTGGTAAAGGAATACAAGAATATAAACTTGTCCCCTATTATCCCCTGATTTGAAGCACATCCATCATCCAAAGAAGTTTCGCTTGCTATAAATTCCTACATAAGATATACTTCCATAACGAACATAAGGTAAGAAATAGTCAAAGTGAATTATTTTTCCCACCCGATCGATAATACCCTCTGACATTCATTCCTAGGTGTTTCAATCCAAGAATAAGGTTAACGAATGAATTTTAACGAACTCAAGCTCAAGTCCGATCTCCTTCACGGAATTGCGGACAGAGGCTATACAGAAATGACGGCCGTCCAAGAACAAACCTTAGCTGTAACGCTGAGGGGACAGGACGTAACCGTCCAATCTCAAACTGGAACAGGCAAAACCGCGGCTTTTCTTGTCACGCTCCTTGAACGATTGAGCCAGAATGGCACACCCCATGAGGATAAAGCACTGATTATTGTGCCTACACGGGAACTGGCTGTTCAGATCGAGAAGGAAGCCAGGCTTCTAAACCGCCATATGAGATATGCGATCGGAAGCTTTTTTGGCGGAGTGGGCTATTCCGTGCAACTGACAATGCTGAAAAACGGCCTGGACATAATGATCGGCACACCGGGAAGGCTGCTGGATCTCAATAAACGTGGACATCTGAACTTGAGAGATATCAAATTCCTGGTGATCGATGAAGCCGACCGTTTGTTCGACATGGGTTTTCTGCCAGAAATTAGAAAATTGATTAGAAAGATGCCTTCGTGTAATCAACGGCAAACCATGCTCTTTAGTGCAACGTTGAATCGGGCGTCAAAAAAAATCGCCGCTGAACATCTGAACCATCCAGTCCAGATCGAGATAACTCCGGACAGACTGATAGTCGATGGAATTATCCAAGAGATCTATCATGTCAAAAGCCACATCAAATTGAATCTTATGCTCGGAATCCTCAAAGCCCAAGCCCCTCAGAACGCATTGATATTTACGAATATGCGACATGTGGCATTCCGCCTCTCCAAGAAGCTACAGCTCAATGGGTATAACAGTCGGCACCTGACTGGAGACCTTCCCCAAAAACAAAGACTTGAGATCATTAAGAGCTTCATGGCCAGGAAGTTTGGGATTCTCGTCGCAACAGATGTTGCCGCCAGAGGACTCCAGATTGATGACCTGGATATGGTCATCAATTATGATATTCCACAGGATTGCGAAAATTATGTGCACAGGATCGGGCGGACAGCGCGAGCCGGAAATTCCGGGAAAGCCATATCATTGGCCAGCGAAGGCACGGCCAGCCATCTTGAAGCTATCGAAACTTTTATCGGCATGAAAATCCCCGTCCATGAGGCGGACTTTGAGCTTTTTGACATCGATAAAAGCGAAGGAATCAGAATCGAAAAAAGAAAACAAAAAACCGGACCAAACAACCGTCGCACCAATTATGGATCAAAAAAAGTTCCAAGGAACAATGTTAGAAAACGCCAGAATTTCGAATCTGCGAATACGACTTTCTACTCTAATGCCACATCGTAGTTCCCGATAGGGAGTGATACCTTCCTACAAACTGTGCGGGTTCGTTTATTAAACGAGCCATGTTGCAACCTCTCAAAATATTTCTCAGTATGGCACCTAGAGGGACCCATCTCATATTTTCCATTCTTACATCTCTTTCCTCTCTTTGATTCTGGCATGACTGGGATTATTGTTGACATAGACTGCCGGGTTTGATTGAATTATCATCAAATCAAGAGGGTTTCTTATTGAGGACAAGGAGGTTTTCTATGAAAAAACTGTTTATGATTTTGCCGTTGGTCTTTCTGCTTTGTTTGACTTTGAGTTGTCAGCAGGCTGAAGAGACGGCTGAGGACCCTGTGATGGATATCGAGGCTGATATTGAATCGATAAGAGCCGAGGTTCAAACTCGAAGCAAAGCAGCCGTAGCTGCCGAGGAGGCTTTTGACTGGGAAACTGCAGTCACATTTTTTGCGCCTGATGTTGTTGTGCAACCTGCGAATGCCCCGCAAATCCAAGGAAGAGATGCTCAGTTGGAAGCGTATCGGGCCTTCCCGAAAATGATCGAGTTTGAGGGGACAACGACCGCTATTGTTCCCGCTGCAAGCGGAGACATGGCCTACGAGTATGGAGTCAATCGGTTTATCTTCGAGACTCCCGATGGTCCTTTAGAAGACTACGGCAAATACTTGGCAGTTTGGACCAAGATTGATGGGGAATGGTTTATAGCCGCGCTCTCGTTCAGCAGCAATACGCCAGTTTCGTAATACATTACAACTCGGCATGGAGCTAAAGCCGAAGGAGGGGAAGAGCTAGAGACTGCTGTGAGGGAATTGCGAAAGTTCTCTCACCTATTTTTAAAAAAACCAAAGAATTCAGCCGGCGTCATGATCTTAATGGCGCGGAAGTTCTTAAGGTCTAAAAGATGTTTGTCGCCGCTCAGGATATAATCTGCTTTTCCTGTTACCGCCAATTCCAGAAACTTGTTATCTGATGGATCCTCTGTAACGATATTGAGCGAGCGTTTAACCTTTACTGGATGGACATAGGGTAATAACTCTCGCTCGACAACCCCTCCTATCTCCGTGTTTGCCAGCTTGAATTTTGGATAGGCAAGTGCTCTTGTATATTCCTTCAAAACGGCTGACGAAATGAGCACAGAGATGGCATTTTTCTGCCATAAAGAAACAAGTCGGCTGGTTGGGCTGCGAAATAAAATCGCAGAAATAAAAACATTTGTATCGATAACGATTTTCGGAACTTGATCGGGGCTCACTCTTCTCTGGCCCAGGCTATGGCGTCTTCTATGTCCTGGGAGGTAAGTCCGAGCGCAGCGATCTTATCACGGACCTTTTCCAGGAGAATTTTATCTTTTGGTACCATTTTGACTGGCTCAAGCACAATTTTTCCCTTAGATACCCTAACTTCGAAGTATTCATAATCTTCAAACTGCTCCATCACCTTTTTGGGGAGTGTGATTTGATTTTTATAGGTTCTTTTACAGAGCATAATTTCATCCTCGAATATAAAGTAGTAGGAATAAATGAAAATGTCAAGTAAGGAAGTAATGACAATTCAGAAAACAAAATAACGCAATTGTGCATTCAACCATTCAAATCTGCCGCTCAGCGTTTTCTTTTCCTAACAGAATTGACATTCCCTGTCGTATTATATATTTATTAGACACGATTTTTCGGGTATCAGCATAAGCAAGAAGGAGATAAAGATGAAAAAACTTGGCACGATTTTCCCATTAGCTCTGATTCTCTGCTTCATGGTTGGCTGTCAGGACAAGGAAGCAATGGCAGAGCTTGAAGAGTTCAGGGCCAAGGCAGTGGTTGAGGAGCAGAATAAGGAGATAGTCCGTCGAACACATGCTGAGGTCTGGAGTAAAGGCGACATGGAGGTCATCGATGAACTGTATGACCCTGGGTACCTTGCTCATTGGACATCCGGCCCGGACACACAAGGGCTGGATGAGTTAAGGGAGGTTATCAACGAAGCCCGCACTGCATTTCCTGATTTAACAGAAAATATCCAGCAGATTGTTGCTGAAGGAGATCTTGTTGTCACCCGCTTCACCTCAATTGGAACATTCGAGGGCAAAATCATGGGAATATCTCCCAAAAACAGGAAGGTAAACAGACAGGAAATGGCCATTCACCGCTTAATTAACGGAAAGATAGTGGAACAGTGGACAGTGGCAGATAGCTTAGTTCTCATGCAGCAGCTCGGCATGGAGCTTAAGCCGAAGGAGGGGCAATAAGCTATACTCGTTTACTCAATAGGAGCTCGAGAATGAGATGACAATCCTTATGCGTTTTGAGATGTGCAGTTCTAAATAGACTTCCATAGACTTCCCCCTTTCAAAGATCCATCACAAACGTTGGCTAAACCAGCTTTATTTTGGATAAGGTCGACTCAATAAACATGGATTTCTTATGCCTTGAATGAGTTGGAATATCGTGATAGCCTCTTTGACGTTGAGATCATTCAAGAGTATGCAGGTGAATACAGAAAAAAATTTGGATTTTAAAGAATTTGAAATTAATAGCGACATCTTTAACCATCGGGTCCGGCGGCTCTGGCGGTATTTTTGCGCCCTCCTAATTCCTGGGTGCATCCCTCGGGGGGTTCGTTGGAACGGTTGTTCACAGCTATATGCCTGCGTCCACGGCATCCCCAGGGTCCTACGCCTTAGTGGGAATGGGGGCAGTGGCGGCGGGGGCTATGCATGCACCGATAACATCCATCCTTATCATTTTTGAATTGACGGATGATTACAGAATCATATTGCCATTGATGATCGCCTGCATTATCAGTGTGTTGATCACCACTCGACTCAAAAAATACTCCATTTATACCCTTAAACTATCGCGGAGGGGACTCGACCTTTTTCGGGGGAAAGAGGCCAATGTTTTACGCTCTCTGAAGGTTTCCCTGGTGATGAGTACAGATTGCGAGAGGCTCCCTCTCAACGCACCCTTTCAAAAAATTCTGGATTTAGCGGTGAAAAGCCCACACTCCGAATTTTTCGTGGTCGATGACAGTGGGCATCTTCTAGGTGTAGTTTCTATTCATCATTTGCGCAAAGTTCTCCGTGAATCAGAATCTTTGGATTCATTCCTACTTGCTTACGATCTATTAAACCCCATTCCTCATTATTTTACACCCAGTGATAGCTTAGATATTATTATGAAAGCTTTTAGCGAGCTGAATATGGATGAATTACCTGTCGTAAACAACGAGACCGAAAGAATCTTCACCCGAACAATTTCCAAAAAGGACGTCATCGAAGCCTACAACAACGAGATGCTCAAACGCGATACGGTTTCTTCGGTTTCAAGCTATATCAGTTCCCTTCATAAATTGAAACGGGTTCAACTCAAAGAAGGCCAGATCATGAGTGAAATAGAGATTCCCAGCCAGTTTATAGATAACACCTTGAGAGAATTGAATTTAAGGCATCGCTTTGGGGTAGAAGTGGTTCTCATCAAACAAAAAAGCGACAAAAAAATTATGAGAGGGACATTGTATTCCCCAATCCTGACTACCGTTTTCAAGCGGGTGATTCGATTCTGATATTGGGTTCGCCCCAGGGATTGGAGAATGTCACAAACAACGAACCAGAGTAATTCCCTTCGTAACGCCAGCTGCACCAGGAGGTTGTT
>JASFEP010000315.1:0-5483 GCA_050124775.1 Candidatus Aminicenantota bacterium | reverse complement strand
TCGATTTGCCCCTTAACAAAGAGCATCTAAGAATTTTTAATTCAATAAGCACCTGTCCCCCACCCTTAAATCCGCGGGGATTCTTGGTCTTCCAGACTTTTTGAAACACCATTCCAGGTATGGTCCCTGAGTTAAATATGTTACCGACCGTATCTAACTTAGGGTTCAGATACTCATTCTCATTATGCGATAGCGAGATTCTGAAAATCCCGCTTTGTGATACGCTTTTATGGCACGTTCATTTTTGCCGTGCACGTAACGTCTCAGGTCAATTGCACCTCCTCTATGAGCTTCTACTTTCACTGCATCGATAAGCTTTTGTATCAATCCTTTTCCTCGAAACTCCGGCAGGATGAACAGACTCTGTATCCACCAGTAATATCCCCCGTTCCAATTGCTCCATTCCCTAATAATGGAAACATTTCCGATGACTTCCTCGTTATCCTGTGTCAAGACCAAAAACCTACCGAGGGAATCATTTGCAAGTGCGGAGGAAATGCCGCGACGGACATTTTCAAGAGATAATTCGATCCCCTCTGCTTCTTTCGCCTCCTGGACGGCAAAGGAAACGAGTATTTCAAGATCGGATAGTTCAGCCCTTCTGGCAACATAATTTTCTTTTTCCATTTTTAATCCTAAATTAAGGGCAAATGCATATTATTCGGAGAATATTTAATTCATGTCATATCTAACTCTGATTCGTTCGTTCTAGAAATTTTTATATTCTCCCATCTCTTTTTTAAATCTTGCATCAACACCGGATAAATAATCGCACGGCGAAAGGGCATGATTAATTTCATATAGAATTCCCCCATAGATCCTCTTGGTTTTGCATAAACAGCTAATCGGGCCGTAAAATAATTCCCTGATTTATGAACCCATCCCAAGTGCATCAAAACATGGACAGTATTATTGGAAAGCTCTGTCAACATTTCGTTCTCGTAAAGATACACAGTTCTCCAAGCAAATTTTCCTTCATCCTGCTCCCCTACCGATTCCGCAAGACTTCTCTCTAAATCCTCTTCAGATAATCTATCCTTTAGGCTTGTCTCCTTGCAGCCAGGAATAGGAAGGGAATTTACATTTTTATCCAGACCGAATATTCCTCCCAAAAACACTCTCAAAGAGACAAGAATTCTGGCTATAAGGGACCTGAAAGAAAAAAAAGTGTGAGCACTAATTTTGGGGGGCTGATGCATTACCTTCAGGAAGTATGAAAAATCCTGATTCCTGGTTTTATCTGCCTTTATCGGAAACTCCCACACATCCAACAGTTCAAAGTCTTTTGCGATTTCATGGACCTTCCATGGAAAAGAATAGTGTGTCTTTTTGTTCTGTGTTTTAAAGTCCTCATCATGAGCAGTATAAATATTTTTTTCATGTCCTGTGAAAACAAATGCCAAGAAGCATAACACAACGGATATTTTTCTCATTTGATCGAATCTTCCTCACTTATGAAGCAAATAATGTACCAATATTGTCTAGAGGGAATGTCTCTTAGGTAATGGATAGAACTATTGATCATATTTGAATATCACAAGTCCGAACTTGCCATCGGCCACATAAAGGTATCCACCGGCATAAAATAATCTGTGGGGCATATACCCCCCTCGATTTGTTAATGAGACAGGTTGAGTTGGATCTTTCACATCCAAAACATGGATTATACCGTCATTCTGATCAGCCACATACAGGAAATTTGTACCCCAAACAACATTATTCGCTTCGCTACTGAAATGGAATGTTCCTATCACATGAGGAATATCAGGGAATGAGACATCCAAGATCTTCAATCCATTAGAGTGACAGCCGAGAAACATGAGATCCTCATCGATATCAATCCCGAATACACCTCTCGTCCCAGAAATGACAGACAACTTCTTGGGTGAAGATGGCGCAGAGATGTCGAAGACCACTAATCCCGATGTTGGATCAGAAAAATAGAGAAAATCCTCGTTAAGGTAAACATCAGCACCCCCATTACCTACATTAATATCTTTTAGTAAACGGGGCGCTTTCTCGTTTTCGATATCTAAAACAAGTAACCTTCCCTCTCGCATAACCAAATAGGCATATTTCCCGCTGATGGAGACATTAACAGTGACTCCTTTTTTTGAAGAATTTTGTCCGATGATAACCGGATTTTTTGGATCTTGGATATCAGCAATAAAGAAACCGTCCTTGTCTCCCGCTATGTACGCTGTATCGTGTTCGATAAAAATACCAAAGGCACCGTCTCTCAGCCTTATCTGGCCCAACTCTTTCGGGGATTCGGGATCCTCGACATCTATTATCTGCACTCCTTTATTGCCAGTCACATAAGCGATTTCCTCCTCAACCCAAACATCATATGCCACACCAAAATCAAGGCACCCGACCTGTTTCAAGGTTCCGCTCTCCAATCTGGATGAAGGCAGGTGAATGATAGCCAAACCGTATATACTCAATAGAGACAGAACGCTAGTAACAATACAGAGATTCCTTTTTACCATTATATCCTCCCATCGTTTTTTGATCCTTTTAACCGTAAAACAGCTTAGATAATATTTTAAAAACTTATAATCCTAATTTTTTATCTTAATTAGCAATAAACATGCCGATACGACTTGCTGGGATTTTCGAATGCGTTTTCAGTACTTTATGTCCATTTTTGAACAACTAATGTCCACATCTGAACAGATACAGATCTCTTTGAAAAGCTCCTCATACCTTTTTCATAGGGGAGTCTGGAATCTTTATGCTTTCACGCAACATTTCTGGATTTTATGCGTACATTAAGATAGATTTGCACAAATCATCAAGGAAAAAAGGAGGTTTGCTATGTCTTTACTCTATTCCAAGCCGCGCTTATTTGCTATCAAGTCTTTCCTTCTCATCGTCATTTTATTCGTATGTTTTAATTTATCCTTCAGTCTTGCCCCACAGGACGACAGATACGCAGATGAGATAAAAATGATAGAGGACTTCGTCAAAAAAGAAATAGAAAGATTGAAAATCCCCTCCCTCAGCATCGCTTTTTACAAGGATGATTTCTTATGGAAAAAGGGTTTTGGCTATGCAGATCTGGAGCATAAAATTCCTGCCAAACCGGAAACTCGTTATCGACTCGCCTCCATTTCAAAACCCATAACAGCGGTTGGTATTCTCAGACTCATGCAGGAGGAAAAGCTCAATCTGGATGATGAGGTGCAGAAATATGTCCCCTATTTTCCGAGGAAGCGATGGCCTGTCACCATCCGTCATCTCTTGGGCCACTTGAGCGGTATAAGCCATTACCGGAACTATGATGAAGAAGGGCATTTTAAAAAACATTTCACGACAGAAGAATCGATAGGGGTGTTCAAAGACTGGAAACTCGAGCATGAACCCGGCACCAAATTCCGCTACACAACCTATGGATACAATCTTTTGGGGGCGGTTATCGAAGGCGCTTCAGGCAAGCCCTATGCGGAATACATGAGAGAAAATATATGGAAGCCGCTCGGGATGAGCAATACGACAATGGACATCGCCGATGACATTATGACGAATAGGGCCAGTGGATACCGAAGAATCGATGGGGAAGTGAAGAACTGCGAATTTGTAGATATTAGCAGCCGATTCGCTGGAGGGGGAATTCGATCGACAGCTGCTGATTTGATCAGCCTGTCCAGAGGTCTAGACGAAGGCAAGGTTGTTTCTAAACAAAACCAGATGAAGATGTACACCGATATGGTGACAAAGAAAGGCCGTGTGACCGAATATGGAATGGGCTGGGGCATCGATTTTATCCAGGGATTCTGGAATGTCAGCCATGGCGGCGGGCAACAGGGAACATCCACTCATCTACTGAGATTCCCCGGAGAGAGATTTGCTGTGGCCGTGATGTGCAACGAAGAAGGCCAGAACACATCTCGGTATGCTCATCTTATCAGTGCTCTTATCATAGGAGCCTATCCATATCGGATGGAAACTCCCTCCCAGGATGCTCTCAGGAGGCTTCGGCTGACTTTCCTCGTCGGCCTGGGGTACCATAGCAAGTTCGGCATGACTTTTGCCGTTGATGATGAGGATCTCAAGGAAAGTTTCGTTTACTTCAATACGCTGGATCCTGAAGCAAAGGATTTCAGGCAGAAAATAAACGATGGGGTGCAGTTATTCACGGGCGCTCCTTTGGTCAAGGTCGGTACATACATGGCGGAGAAGATAAAAGAAAATCATGGTGAGGAAAAGTTGGCTGAATTGCGCCAAGATGGCACCATCCCCTTCTTCAAGATATATATCGACCTCTACAAAAACGATAATTCGACACCCGAAGCCCACACGTTCACCGAAGATTTCGAAAAAATACTGGAGGAATGGCATAGTTCCTATCATAAAACCTGGACTGAGGAAACACGGAGATATTTTCACATTCCGCTTGTGGATTTTGGAAAATATATCGATGACATCAAGGCTAAATTCAGAGGCGAAATAGTTTATCCCAGGTTAAACACCCTCTTTAATTCCTACGCTTATTACCTTAAAAGAGAGAAAAAGCCGGAAGAAGGGCTCTCTGTGCTTTTGGATGCGGTCGAATTATTTCCCAGCGATGCCAATCTTTTCGATTCGGTCGGCGAGTTTTATCTAGCCAAAGGAGATAAAACCAAAGCTATCGAATATTACACAAAGGCTCTAGAGACAGACCCAAATTTAAGATCTTCAATCCAGGCACTTGAAAAATTGGAGGGACACCGCTCTCTTGATTATCTCATCAAGCACACCCGAGTCAAATCCAAGAAGTAATTTTCAGGAAAACAGGCTTTTACTGCAATCCCCTGTTCCTCAGTAAAGGCTCGATCTTGGGTTCGCGTCCGCGGAAGTTGAGGTACATGGTTTTGTAGTCAGCGGTTCCGTTCTTCTCTAATATGTTGATTCTAAATGATTTAGCTGTTTCCTGATCGAATAGACTTGTTTCTTTGAACGCCTCGAATGCATCACAATCCAGAACTGCCGACCAAATGTAGCTATAGTAACCGGCGGCATATCCCCCGATGATGTGGTTGAAATAGGTGCTCCGATATCTGGAGACGATCTCGGGGATCAGACCGATCTCATCAAAATAATCTTTTTCGAATTGATCGATATCCAGGTCCTGTGGCTCTGTGAGCGTGTGGTATTTCATATCTAGCAAGCTTGCGGCCAGGTACTCCACTGTGATGAATCCCTGGTTGAACCAGCCGCTCTTTACGATCTTATCAACCAAGCCGTCGGGAATGGTTTCACCAGTCTTGTAATGCTTGGCATAGTGTTTAATGACCTTGGGATGTGCAGCCCAGTGTTCCATTATTTGAGAAGGGAGTTCGGAAAAATCTTGGGACCGGAAGGTCGTTCCATAAGTTTTATTAGACAGCAGGCTATCCAGTGCGTGGCCGAATTCATGAAAGAGTGTTTCCACTTCCTCGAGAGTTATCATGGCCGGGTTATCTCCGATTGGTTTGGAAAAATTACAGACATTATACACA
>JASFEP010000314.1:0-5486 GCA_050124775.1 Candidatus Aminicenantota bacterium | reverse complement strand
AACGGCGAAAACACCAACGTCATTACACATCCACGATTTTGATCTATAAAAAAGAGAATACTCCCAAGGTGTCTAAGACGATCAATTTGAGTTTGGGTGGAGCAAAAGTCAGCACACCCAACGAACTTCCCCATCACGAACTCTTCGACATTACACTCCTTCTCGGCAATAAAGCCGTTCAAACCGTGGGTCAAGTGATCTATTCTCGGAAGGAGATGGGAAACTTCCCTGCTTATCATTCCGGAATCAAATTCGGAGATCTGAGCATTGTTGATGGACAGATACTCGATGATTACTTCACATCTCTGTCTGCAGGAAAAACCAGCTAAGTGAAAACCCCCTATTTTTCCTCGAGTTCCTCTTCTATCGATGCGTAGTAATCTTCCATTGACGAGACTTGCGCCGTGAATTCATCCAACAATTTGGACATGTACTTCTCGAAGGAAGTAAAGTCCTCCTGATTGCTCCAGTTTTCCATGCTGACCTTCTCGAGCAGAGTCTTGAGTGTATCGATATTCAGGACATTTTCAGTGATCTTGGGCAATGAGCAATTTTCTTTCTCGGTCAACCGGATATTGCTCAGCATGATCTTTCGGAGCACGTCCTGATGCTGGATGATCTCCTGTTTGATGAAAAATTGTTCCTTTGGAGAATCGGTCTCTGTGAGTTTGTTATAAAGTTCCTTTGCTTTGTCCAAACTTGCGGATAGCGTATCAAAAAGGTTCTTGGCATCCAAGACCTGCTTATTGTCTTTCTCGTAATAGACCAGCTCGCCATCCTCTTCGATTGGCTCGGATTTTTTACAAGCTTCAAGACTTCCGGCAGCATCGGAAGGGACTCCCTCAGCAGCGGGCTCTTCCTCTGCTGCTGGAGCCTCTTCTTCTTTTTCGGGTTGCTCTCCGGCGGGCTCAGCCTCTTTTTCATCAGCTGCTTCAGGCTCTTGTGCGGGTTCTGCGGCTTTATCTTCGGCAGGAGCCTCCTCTTCTGGCACTTGCTCTTGGACTGATTCCGCGTCCTTTTTTGGTTCCTGTTTATCCCTTTCAATGACCACCGTCTCGCCAAGAAGCTCTTTGATCTTATGCAGCTTGGCAAGTTCATTCTCGAGGTCGAAATCTACCTCATCACGGCCATTACTTTCGGGAACTTGGGCGATGATCCCATACTTTTCCTCGAGCTCGGTCTTTAAGGCATTCACCTTGGTCGAAGCTTCGAGGTTGATCTCCTCGAGCTTTTTTGTCAGCTCGCCTACGGTCTTTAGCTCCTGCAGAGTCTGTCCTGTCATTTTTTCGATGTCAGTCTGCAGTTTTATGGCGGCATCCAGATGAGTCTTGATCTCTTTTTTGACTCCCTCTTTGTCGTTTTCGAACTGAGTGAGAACGTTTTTATAATTCTCGAGAGCTTCTTTGTTTCCTTCGAGCTCGCTCTCTATCTGGCTAATCCTTTTTTGGGCTTCCTCCTGCTCGGCCTTGATCTTTTCCTGGAGTTCCTGCTCGACTTGCTCCTTCTTCTTTGACAGAACATCCTTGAGCTGAGCTTCGATCTCCTCGATTATGGAAGATGACTCTTTGATGAAGTTGTTGTCTTTCACCATTTTAGGTTCTCCTTCGAGGTGCAAAATATGTTACACCCAGTAAAAAAACCTGTCAATACAGGGATTCCTCTAATGTTTCTCATCGCGGTACTATATTGTCAAAGTTGAAATTCGAGCACAATAGCCTTTTAGGACGATTCCGAGGATGATTTTCCACCCCATTCTCTCACCCAAAGGGGTGACTGCCCATCAACATTAAAAGGGGACAGGCTACTTTTTACAGGGGTATTTAAAAAAGCAGCCTGTCCCCTTTTTATCCCCTTTTTCGATTGTAATTTCCAGTCCAATCATGTATAAAGATATCTAACCAAAATGCCAGGGAATTTGGAATTTTTGTTCCGAACGATTCACTTGTCGTCTAACTCAAGAGGATACCGGCCATGAAGGTTTCGAAAAAAGTATTGATCCTTGACAAAAATGCCAAGAGGCGGGATTTTCTTTCCCATTTTCTAACGGGATTGGACATCCAATCCGAGGAAGTAAAGTCCCTCTCGGATGCCATTAACCAAATAAACAATACCCATGTGTATGGGATGGCACTCATCAGTCCCACTGCACTGGACAACAATGTTTATTATGCCCTTAGCAGCATCAAATCCCTCGACCCGCACATGAGTGTCGTCCTACTGGCCAACCTTGGAGATACTGACTCTGTCCTCACGCTCCTCCATAAAGGGACAGTGGATTACGTGGCCAGTCCCGACAATATCGCATCCGTTTTTTCCGCCATCAAGAGCGAATTCCATAAACAGGATCTCACGAAAAAAAGCGAAACAAGGCTCAAAAAATATCGTGCTCTCAAAGTGGAGCAGAAAAAATATCTCAAACGTGCGGCCGACCTCGAAGAGATCTACGACAACACACTCGAGAACCTGATGACCGCCATGGACCTGAGGGATGTGGAGACCTACGGCCACTCGAAGACTGTAGCCCGCTACACCCAGCTTCTCTCCCACATAATGGGAATTCAAGGCCCAGCCCGACTCGACAACATCAGAAAAGGATCTCTCCTTCATGACGTCGGAAAGATCGCCATCCCGGATTCGATTCTCAAGAAGATCAAGCCCCTCACGGCCAAAGAGTGGGAAAAGATCAAACTTCATCCTGCACTGGGATACGGTCTGATCAAAGAGATCAAGATGGTCGACGAAGTGGGAAACATCATCCTCTACCACCACGAGAGGTATGACGGCAAAGGCTATCCCAAAGGGCTGAAAAAGGACAAGATCCCGATGGAAGCAAGGATCTTTGCGTTGGCCGATGCCCTGGATGCCATAACGTCGCACCGGCCCTACCGTAAAGAGAGAAGCTTCAAGACAGCCAAGAAAGAGATCCAGAACAACTCGGGCAGTCAATTCGATCCCCAGGTCGTAGAGGCGTTCTCCTCAGTGGAGTTGGACAGCTGGGAAAAGATCCGCTACGAAACCACAAAACTTCTCCCCCACATGGAACAATTCGTGGTGTAGGGTCAGCTTTTCGAGCTGATCGACGTAGGGTTCCTTCTACAGGTTTAACCTTTTTATAATTCTCTCGAGGCCTTTCCTATCCATCACACGCAGTATAATAATCGTTTTATCATGGACCCTATAGAGCGCTCTAAAATCCCCTGATCGAATTCTGTAGATCGGGGGTTTGAATCCTTTGAGCTTTTTTATATTCGGGCTGGGAGAAAAAGGATCGGAAGCAAGCTTTTTGATGGAAGCAATAATTTTTTTCCTTGAAATTTCTGGAATATGATCCAGATCATCGACAGCCGAGGACGTGAGTTGAATTTCGAATTTATCCAATTTCAGGTTTCTGACCGGGAGAGATACTCATCTAAAGATACGACCCTTCCTTTTCTGACATCCTCTTCAGCTTTTTTTATTTTTCTCCGTATAGAGGGGCTGTGTTCGATGATAAAATCTTCAAGATCATCCTCCGGGAGGGGAATAATAGAAGCGGCCGGCTTTCCCCTGAAAGTGATGATCAAAGGATTCCCTTTCATCACTTCGGCCAGAAGCTTGTTCGTTTTATTTTTCAAATCGACTGTATTTGCAACTTTCATGATCGCTTCTCCTATATAGCTATTATAATAGCCTTTTATGAAGTGTCAAGCCATTTGCCCGCATAAAGAAACGAGCAACCTTTTAAATTGCAAAATCACTGATTGACACACCTCTCTGAAATGAATATTCTTTTGTCAGAGAATCGAAAAGGGAACATGAGGTTAAAATGCCCCAAGTGTCAGCATGAGAATCCTGACGACACCATTTATTGCGGCCAATGTGGTGGACCTTTAAAATCCGCCGAAGAGATGTCCCTCACAAAGACCTTGATAACACCAAAAAAAAGATTGCAAAAAGGGAGCACTTTCGCAGAAAGATACACGATTTTGGAAGAACTGGGCAGAGGAGGGATGGGCGTTGTCTACAAAGCCGAAGATACGAAGCTCAAAAGAACCGTCGCCCTCAAGTTTCTCCCGCTGGAGCTCAAGCACTTATCCGAGGTTTGCGAGCGGTTCATGCAGGAGGCTCGGGCTGCTGCGGCTCTGGATCATCCCAACATCTGCACGGTTTATGAATTTGACGAAGCCGAAGAAACGAGCTTCATTTCCATGGCCTATATCGAAGGCCAAAGCCTGAAAAAAAAGATCGAATCGGGACCACTCGAGCTGGATGAGGCCTTAAGTATCGCCACTCAAGTCGCCGAAGGATTGCAGATAGCCCATAAGAAAGGCGTGGTCCACAGGGATATCAAGAGCGCCAACATCATGGTGACGGAGAGAGGCCAGGCGAAGATCATGGATTTCGGGTTGGCGAGGACAATGGGAAGCACTCTAGTCACCCAAGAAGGGATGACCATGGGGACGATCGCTTATATGTCTCCCGAACAAGCCCGGGGCGAAAAGGTCGATCATCGCACGGACATCTGGTCGTTCGGAGTGGTTCTCTTTGAGGTGCTCACCGGACAGTTGCCTTTCAAGGGGGATCACGAGCAGGCCGTCGTGTATTCCATTTTGAATGAGAATCCCAAGCCGATCGCGGAATTCAAAGCCGGTGTCCCCGTGTCCATAGAGCAGGTGGTCGTCAAGGCACTCGAGAAGAACCCGGATAGACGCTATCAACACATCGGCGAGCTGCTGGAAGATCTCGAATCCATATCGGCAGGTATCGTGCCTGAAGAGATCAAAGTCAGGCTGAAAAAGGCAAAGCTGCGCCAAAGAAAAAAAGCCATAACTTATGCAGGCGCCGCGGGTTTGATCATCGTAGCCACCGTGCTAGCCTTAACGCTTTTCACCGGCCGGGCAGAGGCCATAGATTCGATCGCCGTCCTGCCGATTGAGAACCTCACGGGCGATACCGAACAGGACTACTTCGTCGATGGAGTGACCGATGAGCTCATCGGACAGCTCGGCCAGATCAGCGGCCTCCGCGTGATATCGCGCACATCGGTCATGCAGTATAAGTACGTCAAAAAACCGCTGCCGGAGATAGCCCGGGAGTTGAATGTCGATGCCGTGGTAGAGGGATCTGTGCAACAAATCGGCGACAGCGTGCGCATTCGTGTGAAGTTGATCGATGCGCTCCCTGAAGAGCGAAACCTTTGGGGGCAAACCTACGAGCGAGCCAAGACCGATGTGTTGGTGCTCTACAGTGAAATGGCACACGTCATTGCCGATAAGGCACAGGTGAGCCTGACTACGCAAGAATCGACGCGCCTCACAAAGACCCGTCAGGTCAATCCCGAGGCTTACGAAGCCTATCTCAAAGGTGCGTTCCACTGGGATAAATTTACGGAAAAGGACCTTGAAACCGCGTTGCAGTACTATGAGTTAGCCTTAGAAAAAGATCCGAATTATGCTCCGGCCTATGCGGGCATTTCATCAGTCTGGGGCGGACGGACATATTTTGGG
>JASFEP010000313.1:0-5513 GCA_050124775.1 Candidatus Aminicenantota bacterium | reverse complement strand
ACCATCAGAAACACGACCAAAAGCCCACCGGCATTGCTCCAACTCAGGAAAGCGTTCATGGAGATCTCACTGCCGGCAATCGTTCTAAAGACAGGGAAAAGGAGACAGGCAGCCGCAACCGAAACGACGATGCTGAAAAAGGTCAGGATGAAGGATTCACCGAGGAATTGTTTGGTCAATTGCCGTTGTGTAGCGCCAACGGTTTTTCGGATTCCCACCTCTTTATTTCTGGCTCCGGCGCGGGCAGTGGCCAGGTTGACGTAATTGATGCAGGAGATGACGAGGATCAAAAAGGCGATCGAAATAAGAAAGAATATATTCTTTTTATCGATCGTATCCTCTAGATGAGAATTGACGTGAGTTTCAAAATGGATATTTCGAAGCGGGATCAGGAAGTAGCTCCGGTCATTCGAATACTGGTCATGATATTTGGATACGATGGCCGGCAGTTTTTTTTCGAAATCGCGATACGAGACCTTATCCTCCAGTTGAATGTAACTGTAATAATTCAAAATCGCCCATGCGCTGTCGATATCGTCGCGGAGAGAATACATGGTTATGAAGGAAATCAAGTAGTCGAATTTGAGGTGGGTATTCCCGGGAATATCTGCGACAACGCCAGTAACTTTAAGCACACGCCCATTTTCATAGGTTACGATCTGTCCGATGGGATTTTCGCCACCGAACAATTTTTCCGATAGGCTCTTTGAAAGAACGATTGAAAAAGGATCTTTCAAGGCGGTATCTTTATCCCCTGCTTTGAGTGGGAAATTGAAAACCTTTAAAAAATCCCGGTCGGCATAGAGTCCTCTTCCGACGATGCTATTTTCCTGATAAACCAGGGGTGATTCAACCTCTTTGGTCCGCACGGCATAAACCACATCAGGGAATTCTTCCTTCAATGTGGGGGCGACTATTCCCGAGGTGGAAGCGAAATAGTTGGACCCCCCGTATTTCCAATCCGGCAAGTACTGCCCCAACAGGAATATCCGGTCGCTGTGTTTGAAGAATGAATCATAGCTCAACTCATACCGAGCGAACAGCATCAACAGCAAAAAACAGGTTATGCCCACGATCAAACTGAAAAGACTGATAAAGGTCCAGCTTTTTTGTTTAATAAGGCTTCTGATTGCAATTTTCAAGTAGCTTTTAACCATGTTATGGGTTAAGACGCAGAAAAACCTAAACCGTTGCCAGGATTTCAGTCAATTAGGGTTAATTTGTCCTTTGGCTGGCACAACTATTTAAAAATAAGAAATTTAGGCTATTTTTTATGTAAAATAAGACCTTAAAAGCACTTTTTTGGGGGTCAAAAGTGATGTCTAAAGATTAATAATTTAAATAACTGATATTTATTTACTTAAAGGGTTGTTTTTACCCATTAAAAAGTGCATTTAAGCAATTTTTTCGGCATTAAATTCGATATAACTTATTTATTTACAAAGAATTACGCCAGCCAACGCATAAAATTTCACGCATAAAATTTCACATAAAATTTCATAAAATTAGCTGAAAATACGGTATCAGAGTTGAAAGGAGTTAACTCGCAAAAATCGGATTTTCCAGGCGAAAACTGGTGCCGGAGGAGGGAGTCGAACCCACACTCACCGTGAAGTGAACTGGATTTTGAGAACAGTGTGTCTTTGAATCCGCCCATTTTTAATTCACTGAAAATAATGATGTTGGATGGCCCGAATCAGTGGCGTCCTTATTTCTGGAACGTATTTGGAACGAATCGACGGGCTTCTTTCCCAATTTTTGAGCTAGAAGCTCAACGGCTTCCCTTCTTAACGAATCTTTGGGATGGAGATACCGCTCCGTGACCGACACGCTTGAATGTCCGTAGAGCTTCTGTATGGTGCGAATATCAACCCCCTTCTCAAGCAGCCGTGTTCCGAAAGTCCGCCTCAGATCATGGAAGGTAAAATCCTCAATACCGGGAGTGTAAGGTTTTCTGTGTAAACCCCATTTTTACCCTCACACATATTTGGCCACGCGATCTTCAAAAAAGATCATCAATTGTGAGTATATCATAGCCCAATCCCGATGTCGCATTGTCCATTTTCTAGAAGCCTCCTCTACAGCCAGATAGACGAGCTTAATCAGAGCCTGCTCGTTCGGGAAGCTGGATTTATTCTTAGACACTTTTTTGATCTGCCGGTGTAGGCTCTCAATCGGATTTGTCGTGTAGATCATCGTCCGGATCTCAGGAGGATATTTAAAAAACGTTGATATCTCTGCCCAGTTCTTCTTCCAGGAGGCTGAGACATGAGGATAGCGTTTATCCCATTTTTCGGCAAAATCATCCAGGGCTGAGGCTCCCTCCTCTTCAGTGGCAGCTTCATAGATGAATCTGAGATCCTTTGCCATTGCCTTCCGCTCTTTCCAGGAAACATATCGAAGAGAGTTTCGTATCTGATGGATGATGCACTTCTGGACTTCAGCCTGCGGAAAGACAGCTTCGATAGCCTCGGAGATACCTTTGAGATTGTCTACCGAAAAGATAAGAACATCCTCTAATCCCCGGTTTTTGAGCTCATTGAGAACAGAGAGCCAATACTTAGCTGATTCGGTCTCACACACCCACATTCCCAGGCATTCCTTATGACCATCCAGGTTAATCCCGATAATGGTATACACAGCCACATTTCGCACATGGCCTTCGGTCCTCATCTTTAGGAACACCGCGTCCATATAGATAACGGCATAGATAGGTTCTACCGGCCGGCTCTGCCATTCCCTGGCTCTTTCCATGACCTTGTCTGTGATGGAGCTTACGGTCTCTGGCGAGATCTCATAGTTGTAGAGGTCCTTGATATGAGCCTGAATATCCCGAGTGGTCATGCCTTTGGCATACATAGAAATGATCTTCTCTTCCAGGCCTGCAATGTCCTTTTTGCGCTTTTTTACAACCTGAGGCTCAAACTCAGATCTCCGGTCACGCGGAACATCCAGGCCTATCTCACCAAATTTGGATTTTACTGTCTTAGGAGTGTAGCCGTTTCTAGAGTTATCAATGGCTTTGGCTTTCTGGTCGTGTTTTTCAAACCCCAGATGATCGGTCAACTCCTCCTCGAGAAGAGTCTCGATGACATCCTTGCTGACACCTCTCATGAAGGCGTTAAAATCATCGAGCGACTTAACGCCTTTTTCCTTGAGAAGCTTTTTGAGTTTATCTCGGTCGAGTACCATGTCACCTCCTTGTGAATTATATCATCAAAGAGGTTTACACAGTTTTTCTTACAGTCCCACTACTCAGCGATACCTACATTCTAAAGCTGATGTGAAGTTTCAGGCTGTTGAATCCTTGACCGTAAAGCAACAAAAACCCGATTTCGAGCGTCAAATGAGTGACAAATATTGTCAGGACGATGTTGTAAGTTATTCATTTGCAGCCAGTTAATTTTCGTGACGGAATGCCTTCTAAGCAGCGGGTCGGGAGTTCGAGTCTCTCCAGGCGCGCCATATAACCTCCATGTTTTCAACAGTTTTCCTTTGGTGGCTTTTCCGTGAGAGTATGCTATTTTAGGCTATTTTCAGCCTGAAATGGCAATTCTGCGTCATTTTTGCGTCATTTTGTACACTATACAAGGTGCCAGTTTCATGCAAAATTTATGCATTTTTCAATCGATTGGTGACAAATCGAAAGAGATCTTGTCATTTATAGAGCAACTGATTCCTAATCCGGGTGTAGCCAGTTCGAATCCTGCCCGAGGAGCCATTCATTGAGTGTGGGTTCGATTGCTTTCTATTATGTCAACTCACTTTTCCTACAAATAAACAACTTACGCCACTTTCCATAAAATGGGATATTTATTTTCAATTTCCTTGAAACCTGTCCCAAATACCCCCTAAAAATTAGTCTCTTTTCCCATTTGGCTCCGTTTTTTATTGCTTTTTATACTCCCATGTCCCACAGCTTTTTATGATGGATCTGGGAAACAGTTACATTATCAGCCTTTTTCCCTCAATTTTGGAGCGCAGGGATCCATATGGATGGCGGGCCGCGCCATGAAAATGGGACAGGGGGGGTATGGGGACTTTTCAGACACCCCCCCTACTCTACAACCCTTGCACTCAAACTACAAAATTTTTCCATAAAAGGCTTCCCTGCTGTTGACATAGATTGCCAGGTTTGATTAATTATCAGAAGTAAATAGGCCTCTTTATCGAAAAGCGGGAGAGATGATGACTAAATCAATTTCTATTGTACTTTCAATAATTCTGGTTGTGACATCTCTGACAGCCATTTCACATGTAACCGAAGAAAACGGAAAAAAATGGACCAGAGCAATAATGTTTGGCAAGATTGATGAAGTCAATCAGCTTATCCAAGCCGGTGTTGACGTAAATGTGAGATTCGATTTAGGCGCTAGCCGTGACATCACACCTCTATATTTTGCCGTACTAATGGGAAACGCTGATATTGCAAAATTACTTATAGACGCGGGGGCAGATGTGGAGATTAATTTCAATGGCGTGAATCTTCTGCATATTTCAGGACTCTATGCGGGAAATAAAGCTGTGACTGAGCTATTGATTGCAAATGGTTTGGATGTCAACGCGAAATGCATGGCATCTGGGGAAACCAGGGATGCAACTCCACTTCATGCAGCGGTTGGTAAGGGTAATATAGAAATGGTTGAGGTGTTGATAAGAAATGGAGCTGAATTGGAAGCAAGGCTTTCGCAAAATCAAAACACGCCGCTTCACTTAGCTATTCGAAATAACCAAATAGCAGCAGCGGAACTACTAATCAACGAGGGAGCAGATGTGAACGCAATGACACGATATGGAGAAACCCCATTAGATATAGGAATATCTAAAGGGCTTGATGAAATAGTTGATTTGCTCCGTAGGCATGGGGGGATATCAGGAAAAAAATAATGGGATTCTGAGGAGGTAGACATGAAAAAACTTTTTATGGTATTGCCTTTGGTCTTTCTGCTTTGTTTTGCTCTTAGTTGCCAGAAGGCTGAAGAGGTAGCTGAGGAAGTTGGAGTTGAACCTTTATCAGATGAGGATATTGCAGCTATTAAAGCTATAGGTCCTGCTCTTGATGAAGTAGTCCTAGCGGGAGATTGGAATGGAGTTGTAGCATTGTTTACCGAGGATGTAGTGTTGATGGGTCCGAATAGTCCTATAATCAAGGGACATTCTGCGTTGAAAGAATTGCTTGAATCCGCAGGCATGAAATATTCAGAGCATAAGGTCGAATTAGTAGAGGTTAACGGATATGGAGACATTGCCTACGCAAGGGGCATAGGCGTAGAGACATTTAGTATTGAAGGCGTCGAGGAGCCAATTAGGGACGAGTATAAGGTGCTAGGGATTTTTCGTAAGCAGACTGATAGTTCTTGGCGTATAGCCATCTGGAGTTGGAACTCAGACTTGCCATTACCTGAATGATTTATATGCTTGAGGATTTACTTGACTTGACACTTTAGTAAGACAGGTGGTCAAATTACCTCTTAATAATTTCTTTGGTCAAAAGAAAGGAGGAATCAATGACC
>JASFEP010000312.1:0-5530 GCA_050124775.1 Candidatus Aminicenantota bacterium | reverse complement strand
AGCACACGAGTAATCCTCTTCAGCGCCATGATCGGGGCGATCATCACCTTCACACAGTATTCCGGGGGGATGAAGGGTTTTGTCAACTGGGTCGTGGGGAGAGGATGGGTAAAAACCCGAAAAAGAGCCGGCCTCCTTGCATGGTTTTTGGGCTTTATCATATTTATCGAATCCAACATCTGTGTTCTTGTCTCGGGAGCAGTCGCCAGACCCATTTTCGATAAGTTGAGAATATCGAGGGAAAAACTCGCCTATATCCTCGATTCCACATCCGCACCCAAGTGTATCATCATCCCGCTGAATGCATGGGGGGCCTACGTGTTGAGCCTTTTGGCAGCCCAGGGAATCGAAGATCCGGTCAGGGTTTTTGTCATGTCCATCCCCTTCAATTTTTACGCATTTCTGGCAATCATTCTGGTCCTCACGGCCATCTTGAGCGGAAAAGACATCGGGCCCATGAAAGAGGCGGAGAGGCGCGTGCGGGAAGAGGGAAAAATCCTCCGTGACGGTGCTGAGCCATTGATCTCGGACGATGTGGTTATGATGTCAGAGAAACCGGGCGTCGAACCCCGGGCTATCAACATGATCCTCCCCGTGGCCACCATGGTCCTGATGATGCCCGTGGTCCTTATCATAACAGGAGGGGGAAACCTCATGGATGGATCGGGCTCTTTATCGGTGCTCTGGTCCGTCATCTGCGGGCTCACCGCAGGGGCTATCGCTTACAGAGCTCAGAGGATCATGACAGGGAGGGAGATTACAGATGTGTTCATGAAAGGGGTTTCAGGACTCATCCCTCTGGCCAGCCTGATGATACTGGCGTACGCCATCGGCGACACATGTGATGCTCTCGGTACGGGGCCGTTTGTCGCCCAGGTTGCCAAATCGACGCTCGATCCAGGCTTGATCCCTGCGATCCTGTTTTTGGTCTCCTGTTTTATCGCATTCTCTACCGGAACATCCTGGGGGACTTTCGCCATCATGATCCCCATCGCCGTTCCGATGATCAGCATCATAGGCCTCCACCCGGGCATAGCCATCGCTGCGGTTTTGGGAGGAGGTGTCTTCGGAGACCACTGCTCTCCCATCTCGGACACTACCATCATCTCATCTATGGCATCTGCGACCGATCATATCGACCATGTTCGCACACAGATCCCTTATGCTTTTGCAGCGGCGGGCGCAGCCATCGTTCTTTTTCTTCTGTTCGGTTTTGCCCTATAATAGTACATCTGCCTGGAATATAAGGGCTGAGATCAGTTTTCAGGAGCTGTGGATCCATGAAAAGACACCATTTGTTCTTTCTTCTCATCATCTTGGCAGTTATCTGGGGGTCTGCGAACGCCGCCCAGAATGAGGCATCACACCCTTATGCACAAGCCATCCGCAAATACAGAGATTTCCTCAACCTCCACATGATGTGGGATAAAGTTCCCGGTCTTTCGGTCGGTTTTCTCAAAGATGGGGTCGTTTGGGTCGAAGGATTCGGCTATTCGGACCTCGAGAATTCGGTCCCCGCAAAGCCGGAAAGCGCCTATCGTCTTGCCTCGATCACAAAGACCATAACAGCCATGGCGATCCTGCAGCTCGTAGAGAAGGGAAAAATCGACCTCGATGATGAGGTCCAGAGATATGTTCCCTATTTCCCGAAGAAAAAATGGCCGATAACTATCCGGCAGCTTCTCGGTCACATCGGTGGTGTCAGCCATTACAATAACTATGAGATCGAGGGGCATATCAAAACCCACAAAGATACAAGAGAAGCCATAGCGATCTTCCAGGATTTTCCCCTGGTTGCCGAACCAGGAACACGGTATAACTATTCCACCTATGGCTACAACCTGCTGGGAGCTGTGATCGAAAGCGCTTCGGGCCAGTCCTATGGTTCCTACATAAAACAACACATCTTCGATCCCCTCGGCATGAGCAATTCCCGGCTCGATGATCCCGTTGATATCATTCCCAACCGTGTGCGAGGATACAGGCAGGTCCAGGGGCAGATCAAGAATTCAGAATACATAGACATATCCAGCCGGTTTGCCGGAGGAGGCACCCGGTCCACAGTGGTCGACCTTCTGAAATACGCCATCGGAATTCTGGACCGAAAGCTCCTGCAGACCGAGACCTACAGAAAGATGTTTACCCCCATGATTCTTAAAAACGGAAAATACACCACCTACGGCATGGGCTGGAACGTCCGTCCCATGAACGGCCATTTCCGCATCCATCACGGGGGGTCGCAAGCGGAGACAAAGACATTCCTCCTCATCTTTCCTACAGAACGGTTTGCCGTAGCCGTCGCCTCCAACCTGGAGAGTTTCGACCGCATGTTCTACGTCAACAGGTTGGCTGAGCTTGTTCTCGGCGAAGACTTGGACCTTGAGGTCTATATAGCGGGAAAAAGCGAAAAGGTCGTGTACGACACCTGCCGCAAGGTTTTCTCCTATGGCCTCAGCAGAAATGACTGGAACGAAAAACACACAGCTCAAAACAACAGGGGCCTGGCAGAATCCTTTTCCTATTTTTTTCAGAACGTGAACGTAAGCGCTCTGAGCCGCAATTTTTTATCGACGAAAACAAAGATCGAAGACGGATTCCATCCCCTGGGAAAGGAAGCCATGATCAAAGTCGGGAGTTTTATGGCATCGGCTCTTGAGGCGGACAGGGGAAAGGAAAAACTCCGTACTTACCACAAAAGCGGCCCCCTTGATTTCTTCTACGATTATATAAAATTGAGCAACGAATGGCCTTCGAGCCAGCATGCTTACCAATTCACCGAGACTTTTTTCGATCAAATTTCTTCATGGAAAAAGGAGTGGAACACTGTGTATACAGATGAGCTGCGAAATATCTCGATCTCTCCCCAAACGGATATTGATCACCTCTCTTCTCATCTGAGAAAGGCTTTTTCGCACAAAAAGATCTACCCGGACTTTTCGGATGCCATGGCGCGAGTCTCCAGGCATCATTTAAGAGAGAACGATCAAACCAAAGCTTTCGATCTTCTGGACCTCAGTGTGGCTCTCTACCCGGACACTCCGGCCCCTCTGACTCATCTGGGGGAGGCATACATCTGGATCGGAGACCTCAGGTCGGCTACCAAGCTCTACAAAAGGGCTATGGACCTGGAGCCCGACCATTCGGACCTGAGATTAAGACATTTCTATGATCTGGGAGGAAAGCTCATCGAGGCGGGGAAAGATCTGAGGGTTTTTACCGCCCTCGGGGTGGCTGAGGCTCTTTTTCCCACCAATGCAAAACTTCTTTCCGATCTCGGCGACCTCTACGCGCAGGTCGGCGACAGAGACAAAGCCATCTCCTACTATAAAAAAGCTCTTGAGATCGTTCCCAAGGATAAAGATATCCAGAATAAGCTCGACCGGCTACGGAGACGATAACATTTAAGTGTCGCAATGATCTAAACGGGAACTGGACGGAATTTAAGATATATTTCAGCAGCAGATTTTATGAATAATCCAGACAGGAGGGATTATTCACGGATCGAGGTCGCCGCAAAGCCGAGGCAGTGGCCCTTGAAGATGGTGTGAACACCCTCGAAAGGGTTGCAACGAAGGCTTTATGGGGAGATCGGTTCGCCCGAAGGGGAAAATATGCTAACAAGAAGATGAAGAATTTTCCTTTTGAAAGGTTTATTGCTAAAAGTGTGTTAGCATCTTTTATGAATAATCCAGACAGGAGGGAAAATGGATAATAAGAAAGACATAGGAAACCTTTACCAGCAGGAGACAAAATACATCCGGGGTAAACTCTCCGGCGGCCCGTTGATTTGGAGTGCCAAGCCCAAAACCTACAAAACCTACCCCGATTCACCCAAGACCGAGCTGGAAGATCCCGAAGTGGCAGGAGGGATGCCTATCTGGGAAGCGATCCAGACGAGGCAGAGCATCCGCAACTACAAAAACATCCCTCTGACACCAACGCACCTCTCACAGTTGCTATGGGCCACTCAGGGTATCTCAAGGGAGGCCATGGGCTTTGAATTCCGGACAGCACCTTCCGCCGGAGCCCTGTATCCGGTGGAGACGTATCTTGTGCTGAACAATGTGGACGGGATCGAACCGGGAGTCTATCACTACGATGTGAAGAACCACCAGCTCGATCAACTGAAAAGAGGGGATTTTCGCATCGACATCGCGCGGGCGGCACTGGACCAGGACATGGCCTATTCGGCTGGTGTCGTTTTTGCCTGGACAGCCCTGTTCGAGAGGTCCAAATGGAAATACAAACAGAGGGCCTACCGGTATGTCTACCTCGACGCAGGTCACATCGCCGAGAATCTTGCGTTGGCCGCAGTGGCGTTAGGCCTCGGCACCTGCCAGATCGGCGCCCTCTATGACGATGAGGTGAACGATCTCATCGAAATCGACGGGGACAAAGAGAGCATACTCTACATGAGCACTGTTGGATATCCCCAATGAACCTGGTAAAAAGGAGGGTCTAATGAATAAATTTTTGTTTATGAGCTTGGCGATAATACTATTGATCGCCATAAGTCCAGTTTTTAGCCAAACCCAGAAGTCTGAAGAAAAACCCTGGGATTGGGACATTAAAAAAGTGAAATCTCTGGTGGAGCAGGTCCGCGCAGGTAAAGACCTGACACCTCGAAACTGGCCCGACGGAGCAAAGGTTGCCGTTGCTCTGTCTTTCGATTTTGACGCGGAGACCAATGCCCTGAGAGACATGAACATCTCACCGGGCATTTTCTCCCAGGGGGAATACGCATCGCGCACATCGATACCGAGAATCCTTGCTCTTCTGGATAAATATGAGATCCCGGCGAGTTTTTTTGTCCCTGCGGTCACGGCCCTTCTCCACCCCGGGAAGATCAAGGCGATCGTGGACAAAAAGGTCCACGAAGTGGGGATGCACGGATGGATCCACGAGCGCAACTCTCTTCTCTCCGAGGACGAAGAACGAAGGCTTATGCAGCAATCCTATCAAACGCTCAAGGAGGTAACGGGGAGAACCCCCTCGGGAATACGAACGCCCTCTTGGGATTTCAGCCGTTCAACCCTCATGCTGATACGGGAGTTGGGTCTCCTTTACGACAGTAGCCTCATGGCCGATGACCGGCCCTATGAGCTCATTGAGGACGGAAAACCCACCGGGGTTGTGGAGCTTCCCGTAGAATGGCTGCTCGACGATTACCCCTACTTCGGATTCTCGAGATATTCTAGCGTGCGACCCCATATCAAACCCATGGATGTCTTCGATATCTGGGCCGCTGAATTCGAGAAGGCCTATGAAGAGGGAACCCTTTTTGTGTTGACAATGCATCCCAAATACATCGGCCATAGAAGCCGCATCGCCATGCTCGAGGCACTCATTAACCATATGAAGAAACGCAAGGGTGTCTGGTTCGCCACCCATGAAGACATCGCTCTCTATGTGAGAGAGGGCATCGCAGGGAAACAACCCCAAATCCCTGAAGAATGATACCTAAGCGTCCCAATTGATGGACCGAAAACACACTCAGTTTCCCCAGCGGGGAAACTTCGTTTGGACATTA
>JASFEP010000311.1:0-5543 GCA_050124775.1 Candidatus Aminicenantota bacterium | reverse complement strand
CGGATATTTCAGGAGCTTGGTTGGGGGAATTCACGAGTGCTATGGGAAACATGGAATCCACCATTGATTTGACTCAGGATGGAAACCAGGTGGAGGGCACCATCTCATCAGATTTAGGAAAATGGGAGATCAGCAGTGGTGTTTTGAGCGGAAAAAATCTGACATTCTCGATCACGGCGAATATCATGGGAGAATCGATCTTTATGGAATTCAACGGCACAGCAGAACAGGATCAGATCGAAGGAAGTCTATCCTTTATGCAAGGGGGTGCAAGATTAAAAGCCACAAGAATACCTGACGGATTTTAGGAGATAAACCATGAAGAATCATCAAAAATCAATTCAATGCATAATTTTTGGAATGATCTGTATTCTCTTTGTGAATGCCGGCAACGCCCAAGATCTACTCATTAAAAACGGCACGGTTCTGACCGTAACTGGAGGAACAATACTAAATTGCGATATTCTGGTTAGGGATGGCGTGATCAAAAAAATCGGTCAAAACATCCAGGCGCCGGATAGTGTCATGGTCATCGATGCCACGGGAAAGTATGTTATGCCTGGGATCATCGATTCCCATTCGCACATCGGACTTTCAGGAACGAACGAGAGTGCTGAGACCATATCTGCTGAAGTCAAAATGAGAGATGTTCTCAATTCTGAAGATACATCGATATACACTGCGCTAACGGGTGGAGTCACGATGACTCATACGATGCATGGGAGCGGGAATCCCATCGGCGGGGAGAATTTGGTGATCAAGACTAAGTGGGGAAAAACATCCGAAGAGATGATCGTGCCGGAAGCCTACAGAACACTGAAGTTTGCACTTGGGGAAAACCCCAAACAATCCAACCAACGGAGACAGACGTCATCGCTCCGGTATCCTCAAACACGTATGGGAGTGAATGCGATCATCCGCCGCGAGTTTATGAAGGCACAAAATTACATAGAGCAGTGGGAACGGTATGAAAATGCAAAAAAATCCAAAAGAGGTTTGGACACCCTTATCCCACCGAGGAAAGACCTAAAGATGGAGGCATTGGTTGATATGCTGAGGGGAGAAATGTATGCACGCTGTCATACTTACCGGGCTGATGAGACGCTTGAGTTCATCAAGCTTTCCAAGGAATTCGGTTTCAAGATCATATGCTTCGAACATGCCTGGGAGGCATACAAGATTGCCAAAGAGATTGCGGTTGAAGGTATAGGCATTTCAATTTTTGCGGATAATTGGGCATACAAAGTGGAAGCGGCAGAGGGCATTGCCTACAATGCCGGATACTGCACTCAACAAGGCATCATCGTCTCGATAAACTCGGACAGTGGTGAGCGGATACGCAGGCTGTTCAACGATGCGGCCAAATCGATGAAATACGGAGGGCTTACGGAGGAGGAAGCCTTGAAGCTCGTGACGATCAATCCAGCCATCCAACTGGGCGTCGATAAAATCGCCGGAAGTCTGGAGGTCGGAAAACACGGAGATATTGCCATTTTTAACGAACATCCCCTGAGTGCTTACACACGTTGCGACATGACAATAATCGAAGGAGTCGTCTATTTTGATAGAGCAAAGTACCTGAAAGACCGGGAGGAGGCGTCCAAGGAAAAAGGAGTGCACGCGAAAGAAAATGCAAACAAGAAGGGAGAGACAGAATGAGGAGGAAACTTTTTGTCTGTATAGCCATGATCCTTCTTTGTTCCAATTTTGCAGCCAGCCGAGATGAAAACTCAAAAATCATCGCGATTCGAGATGTTTTTATAGTTCCAGTAGTCGGACAGGATATTCCAGAGGGTACAATACTTATTAAAGACAGGCTAATTGCAGAGATTGGACGTAACATTCCTGTCCCTCATGGTGCAAAGATCTATGATGCCAAGGGCCTTCGGGCCTATCCAGGCTTGATCGACTGTTCTTGCTATCTTGGGCTGTATGAAATCGGCTCTATTCAAGCCACTATCGATAACAGGGAGACCGGTGATATCAATCCACAAGTCAAGGCTGTAGAAGCCTTGCGGCCAGATTCCATGCACATCCCCATTGCCAGGTCGAATGGAATAACGACGGCACTTGTAGTCCCTACGGGAGGCCTTGTGGCAGGACAGAGCGGATTGATAAGGCTCGCGGGATGGACACCTGAGGAGATGGTGATTAAGGAATCTATGGCCATGCATATAGAGTTTCCAAGCATGGGTAGATCTCGAGGTCGATCAACATCACAGCCGCAACAACCGGCTTCAAAAAAGATCATAGAGCTCAAAGAATTGTTCCATAAGGCGCGAATATACCAAAAACAAAAAAATGCCGCTGATAAGGATAAAAGGCTCCCTCTTCCCGAATTCGACGAAAAGCTCGAGTTTATACTGCCTGTTGTCAATGGCCGCCTTCCCGTCATGATATCCGTCCACTCCGAGCAGGATATTTGCGATGCCATTCAATTCGTCAGAGACGAAAACATCAAGTCTATATTTTTCGGGGTCTCCCAAGGCTGGATGGTTGCCGATAAAATCAAAGAGGTTGAAATTCCCGTGGTGTTTGGGTCTCTTTATGCCATGCCACCCAAGTGGGAGGATGGCTATGATTCGCTCTACAGGAATCCAAAGATTCTGCAGGAAGCAGGCGTGCTGTTTGCTTTTTCTTCACAGAGTGCCACTCTAGCTAAAGATCTGCCATACCATGCCGCCAAAGCTGCGGCATTCGGGTTGGACAAAAAAGAAGCCTTGAAAGGCGTGACTATCTATCCTGCCCAAATTTTTGGCATCGATGATACAATGGGAAGTCTTGAAAAGGGAAAGGTCGCCAACATCGTGCTAGCTGATGGAGATATCCTGGAGTTGAGCACCAGCGTCAAACACGTGTTCATCGATGGCAAGGAAATGGATCTATCATCCGTTTACACCGAACAGCTCGATAAATATAAAAAGCGAAATCATTGATTAAAAGGGATCAAGAGGAGGAGTGATGAAAATAAGATCATTGGCCCAGCGTCGCGTTTTGGTTCTTCTGTTAGCCTTTGTCTCGAGCCTTTCCATCTGGGGAAAAAATGCCAGGATAGAGACATACGATATTCTCATCAAAAACGGCAAAGTTTTTGATGGTTCTTCAAAAAATGCCATCGATGCTGATATCGCTATCCGGGGTGATACGATCGTAAAAATCGCCAGAGCGATCGATGGAAGTGCAAAAAATGTTATCGATGCCCGCGGATTGTATGTGAGTCCAGGCTTTATCGATCTTCACACACATGTGGACCGCAACATGTATTTTCCAGAGAATAGAGCTGTTATCAATTATTTGAAACAAGGGGTTACATCTGTGGTAGTCGGACAGTGTGGCGGAAGTGCGTGGCCTATTGTTGAAAAAGCGGAAGACCAGATCCAAAGGTGGACAGAAGGAGGAATCGGCCCCAATGCTGCGTTACTCGTCGGACACGGTTCTGTAAGACAGCTCGTTATGGGGATGGAGAACAGAGCCCCAACTCCTCAGGAGTTGGAAAAAATGAAATCTCTGGTCAAAGAGGCTATGGACCAGGGGGCACATGGGATATCCACAGGTCTGATCTATTTGCCCGGACGCTATTCTGAAACAAATGAGGTCGTCGAACTCGTCAAGGTCGTTTCTCCCTACAATGGTATTTATCACACACACATTCGTAACGAAAGGGACAGACTCCTCGATGCGGTCCAAGAGGCTATCACAATCTCCAAAAGGGCCAATGTTCCCGCCCACATATCGCATTTCAAGGTGATGGGAAAAGACAATTGGGGGCGAGTGAGGGAGGCATGCGCGCTGATAGAGCAGGCCCATGCTGCAGGATTGACCATAACAGCGGATCAATATCCTTATCAGTTTGCCAATGGAAATCCATACAGGAGTCCTATCCCGCGTTCGACATGGATAGGGAATTCGGATATTCCGAGGTTATCGCCATCAGATATCGACAGCATCTTTGACCATCTCAGGGATTCCCAGCTCATTGACCTCTACACGAAGATCACTCCATACACGCCAGTCAGCGAACACCACAGACAATTTCTCGATGCACTCCCCAGACAAAGACTCGTTCGGCTGGTTTCCAGGAGTCTTGTCAATACAGGGGATTTCGTCGGCCCCGATAACTCCCGATCGAGGATGCTCTTTGTGGATCGCATGAAAGATCCGGAAGAGGCCGATAAAATCCGAAGGGAGGTCACCGATTACATCGAGAACCTTATCGGAGCAGACAGGTTCGTAGTCGGAATGTGTGTGGAGAAAAGCTTCGAGGGAAAATCCATCAAACAGATAGCCGAGCTCAAAGATATTTCCATAGCGGATGCGGCGATTCAACTGGAACTCATGGGGGCAAAAATCATTCCCTTGCAGATGTGTGAAGATGACATAGAGTATATCATGAAAAAGGATTATGTCGGCACAGGGAGCGACGGAGTCGCTCCATTTTATGGTATCGGACTGACACACATCCGCTCCTATTCCACTTTTCTCCATAAGATAAAAAAATACGCCCTACAGAGAAAAGCCGTCTCCGTTCCCCATGTCATTCGCTCTCAAACATCCTTGTCTGCAGATATCATGCACTGGCAGGACAGGGGTTGGATCAGGGAAGGATACAAGGCGGATATAACCATCTTTGATCTCAAGAACATCCAGATAAATACTTCAATATCCAATCCTCATCAATTTAGCGAGGGTGTCGAATATCTCCTTATCAACGGTGAACTCGTCCTGGATAAGGGCAAATGGACAGGACAACTGCCCGGGAGAATTTTGCGCCCGAAAACATCTTAGACCTGGACAGAGGACCGAGAGACGGGGAGCCCTGTTGGCAATGCGGCGTTTGTAATAAACTTTGAGGAAATAAACACGTTCGAGAGAGGAGAAAATCTATGCGTATTCGAAGAATTTATCTTTTATTTGCAGTTTTCACTTTGATTTTTCAGTTCGGATGGAGTGCTCAAGATCTCCGATCTCTTGTGGATGATGAGTTGCTCAAGTCCATCCAGATGGAAGTCTCTGGAGAAAGGGCCTGGGATATGGTCGCCAAGATTTCGCGTTACCATCGCATTCGGGGAGGGGGAGAGGGATCGGATTACAACAGGTGTGTTGAATGGCTGGCGGAAGAATTGAAGCAGATGGGGATCGATGATGTCAATGTTCACTTCTATAAGGCCGATGGGAAGACCAAGAGCTTTCTCTGGGATTCGCTCATGGGTTGGCGGGTTAAAGAAGCCGAACTCTGGCTTCTGGAGCCTCAGAAGAAACTCTTCGCCCGCTACTCTGATCAGGCTGTAAGCCTGATGCCTTATTCACAAGGTGGTAAGGTTGAAGCGGAAGTCGTTTACGTGGGAAACGGAAAGTCGGACAGAGATTACGCCGGTATCGAGGTCAAGGATAGGATCGTTTTTGCCAGGGGTGGCGGCGGGGCCACAGTGCACCGGGAAGCGGTTCTCGAGAGAGGCGCTGTGGGGATCATAGTGGGCCCTTCAGATAGAGAGGAGCGTATTCAGTTCGCCGATCTCATCGAGCTCAACCGTTTGTCGCCCACA
>JASFEP010000310.1:0-5553 GCA_050124775.1 Candidatus Aminicenantota bacterium | reverse complement strand
GGACTACCCACGCTGACCGGACAACAGGACATGATGCAGGCCAAGTATGGATCCCACGGAGATTATGAGATCATTGCCCTTTCACCGGATTCTCCACAGGAGTGTTTTGATCTGACAATCGAGGCATTGAATCTGGCCGAGACCTACAGGGTTCCGGTGCTCATCATGACCGATGAGTGTGTAGGCCATATGCACGAAAAAGTCATCATTCCCCCGGCCGACGAGATCGAAATCGTCGAAAGAAAATGGTACACAGGTCCCAAGGACGAGTATCTACCATATAAAATAGACTCCGACGGGGTTCCCTTCATGGTGAAAGCTGGAGATGGATACCGTTTCCACACCACGGGATTGACTCATGATGAGCGGGGATATCCGGTTATCAATGCAGATTGCCAGAGAGTCAATGTCACTAATCTTATCGAAAAAATCCGCAAAAATGCCGATAAGATCATCAAGATCGAGGAGGATCGGACTGATGACGCCGATATCCTCGTGATATCTTACGGTATTACCTCCAGGGTTTCCGTGCGTGCTGTTCAGAAGGCCAGGCGTGCTGGCATCAAGATCGGAACTCTGAGACTCGTCTCCGTATGGCCTTTCCCAGAAAAACGGATTCGGGAATTGTCGAAGAAAGTCAAAGCAATCGTCGTCCCGGAGATCAACTACGGACAGATAGTCAAGGAAGTGGAGAGAAACGCCGTCGACCGTTGCAAAGTTTACAGTGTTCCTCATCTCGGCGGATGGGTGCATGATCCCGAAGATATCTACAAAGTCATCAAGGAGGCGTCAAAATGAAAAAAGAAGACCGTCTCGAAAAAAACCCGATGGAAGAATTCCTGAGGATGGACCGCATTCCCCATATCTGGTGTCCCGGATGCGGGATCGGTACAGTCGTGACTTCATTCGTGGAAGCGTTGAAGAAGAACAAAGAAGACCTGGATAAGATCGCTGTCGTATCCGGGATCGGGTGTACGGGAAGGGTTGCCGGATATGTGAAACTCGATTCTTTCCATACGACCCATGGAAGGGCGGTGCCTTTTGCCACCGGCTTAAAACTCGCTAATCCCAAGATGAAAGTAGTGGTCTTCTCCGGGGACGGAGACATATTCGGCATCGGTGGAAATCATTTTATCCATGCGGCCCGACGAAACATGGACATCATCATCATCTGTGTCAACAATTTCAACTATGCGATGACAGGAGGACAGGTGGCGGCTACGACACCTATCACAGCTAATGCGTCTACGGCTCCCTACGGAAACTTTGAGTATCCCTTTAGCCTCCCCTACCTCGCCGACGCAGCCGGGGCAACATACGTGGCCCGTTGGACAGCGCTCCACATGAGGCGGGTGACTAAATCGATCCAAGAAGCCCTCAAGCACAGAGGTTTATCCTTGATAGAGGTGATCACACCATGTGTCACGCTGTATGCACGAAGGAACCGTCTCGGCGATGGATTGAATCTCCTGAAATACTACTATGATCAGTCCGTTATCGAGCATGGGGCTGATACGAGGACTATCGATATTTCTTATCAAGGAAAGCTTGTCTGCGGCAAATTCGTCCATAAGGAGAAACCGACATTCCTGGATGCCATGAACACACACATGATGAACGTCTTGGGGGACGATTACGAACTTTACGGGAGAATCAACAATGAAAACGACTGAAATCAGATTCTCAGGTTTTGGAGGACAGGGCATTATCCGTTGTGCACTTATCTCTGGAAAAGCGCTCTCCCTTTTCGACGGGAAAAATGCATCGATGAATCAGAGTTTCGGACCGGAAGCCCGGGGAAGTGCATGCAGTTCACAGCTTGTTGTCTCTGGCGAACGAGTCCTCTATCCCTACATCACAAAGCCCGAAATCCTCGTATCCATGTCTCAAGAGGCCTATGAAAAGTATGAACCAGAACTGCGTGATGATGGGATGCTTATCATCGATACGGACTTGGTGAAACCGAAACCTCTGCGTGGGAAAATTCAGATGTTCGCGATCCCCTCGACCCGATTTGCCGAAGAGTTGGGAAACCGTATCATCGCCAACCTCGTCATGCTGGGATTTTTCACCGCGGTGACCAAAGTTGTCACTCCGGATGCCATGAAACAAGCCCTCCCCGGATTGGTTCCGGATAGGTTCCTCGATCTCAACATAAGGGCTTTTGATAAGGGTTATGAGTACGGCCTCAGGATACTAGAGGAATCTAAGCAAAAACCGAAAAAAGCCAAAACTAAAACGCGAGCGAAAGCCGCGCCGAAAGCCAAAGGTAAAACACAGACAAAAACTAAGCCAAAATCAACGGCCAAAACGAAACCCGAATCTAAGACAAAAGCAAAAAAAAAGTGAGACAGAGGACGTAAAAAAAATTTATGGTCTTACGGCGAAAAGACCCGAACTCAAATGAAAAAACACACCCTAAGGATTAAAAAATGAAGAAAAAAACAGGTGTTTTTGTTTGCCATTGCGGCATTAACATTGCGGGCACCGTCGATGTGAAACAAGTGGCCGAGGAGCTTGCCAAACATCCTGACGTCGCACACTCTGAAGATTATGTATACATGTGCTCCGACCCCGGACAGAACCTTATCACAGATGCCATCAAAGAGAAAAAACTGGATAAAGTGGTAGTCGCCTGCTGCTCGCCAACACTCCATGAGACGACATTCAGAAATGCCGCCAAATCCGCGGGAATCAACGAATTCCAGTGCGAAATCGCCAATATCCGCGAGCAGTGCAGCTGGGTCCACAAAGACAAAATAAAGGCCACGAATAAGGCCACCAAAATGGCCCAGAGTGCGGTGGAAAGAGTTCAGGGCAATGAATCCCTGGAGCCCATCAGCATACCTGTTACCCGAAGAGCCCTGGTGATCGGTGGAGGGATAGCTGGTATTCAGGCGGCTCTGGACATGGCCAACAGCGGCTACGAAGTCGTCCTCGTCGAAAGATCTCCTTCCATCGGCGGTCACATGATCCAGTTATCCGAGACCTTCCCTACCCTGGATTGTTCCCAATGCATTCTGACGCCCAAGATGGTGGAAGTTTCCAAACATCCGAAGATCAAACTCCTGACTTACAGCGAAGTTCAGGATGTTTCCGGCTATGTCGGAAATTTTAAAGTCAAGATTCTGAAAAAACCCACGTACGTGGATCCAGATAAATGCACATTGTGTGATGAATGCACAAAGGTCTGTCCGGTTGTGGCTCCCAATGAATTCGACCTGGGTTTGACCGGACGGCGCGCCATATACATCCCCTTTCCCCAGGCCATACCGGCCACCTACACTCTGGATATCAAAAATTGCCCGGGGCTCCTGCCTATCGCATGCGGGAAATGTGCGGATGTGTGCGAGCCCGAAGCCATCGATTACGACATGAAGCCTGAAATAATCGAAGAAGAGGTGGGGGCGATTATCGTAGCGACAGGATACGACCTCTATGAGAAGGAAAATCTCGCAGAATACGGATATGGAAAATACCCGGATGTTCTCGATGGACTGCAATTCGAACGCCTCTGCTCTGCGTCGGGGCCGACTCAAGGCAAAGTCCTGCGGCCATCGGACCACAAAGAGCCCAAAGAGGTTGTGTTCATCCAATGTGCGGGTTCCCGCGATCCCGAACTCCACTGTGCTTATTGTTCTAAGATCTGCTGTATGTATACGGCAAAACATGCCATGCTCTACAAACATCATGTCCCTGATGGACAAGCTTATGTTTTTTATATCGACATCCGGTCCGGGGGCAAAGGATATGAAGAATTCGTCCAGAGGGCAGTCGAGGAAGACGGCGTCCTTTATCTTCGAGGAAAGGTCTCCAAAATCTTCGAGGAGAAAGGAAAGATCAAAGTGTGGGGTGTCGATACCCTTTCAGGCAAAGATATCGAGATCGATGCAGATATGGTCGTGTTGGCCACAGCCACTCGTCCTTCGGAAGGGGCACAGGAGCTTGCGAAAAAACTCAAGATTGCCATGGATAAGGATGGTTTTCTCGCCGAAGCCCATCCCAAATTGAGGCCGGTGGAAAGTGTGACCTCAGGTATGTTCCTCGCAGGAGCTGCCCAGGCTCCCAAGGACATTCCCGAAGTCGTAGCTCAAGCGAGCGGAGCGGCTGCAAAGGCGATCACCATCCTATCACAAGAGAAGCTTTTTCACTCGCCGAATGTGGCTAAGGTATCCCTCAATCTTTGTACGGGATGCGGAATGTGTGTGGATGTCTGCCCCTATGAGGCGATTTCGCTCAAGGATGGAAAAGCAGAAGTCAATGAAGTTTTGTGTGAAGGCTGCGGTACCTGTCAGGCAACATGCCTGAGAGCAGCCATCGCTGTCAAGAACCTCACTCCTGCTCAGGTCCATGAAATGATCACAGCAAGTCTCGGAGGCTGATAATGGCAGAAGAATTCGAACCCAGGATCGTCGCTTTTCTTTGCAAATGGTGCTCTTCAGCAGGAAGCGATCTTGCAGGCGTTTCCCGGATGGAATACCCTCCTAATGTCATCCCTATTCAGGTTATGTGTTCTGGCAGCGTCTCACCCCTCTATATACTCTCGGCATTCAAGAAAGGCGCTGACGGTGTTCTTGTCTCTGGCTGTCACCCGGGTGATTGTCATTACATCAAGGGCAATTTTTATGCACGCCGAAGGATCGCCCTGGTTAAAGAACTTCTGGAGTATATGGGATTCGATCCTGAACGTTTCCAGATGTCATGGGTCTCTGCCGCAGAAGGTTTGAAATACACCGAGATCATCAAAGATTTTGTCAGCACTCTCAAACCCCTTGGCCCCCAGACAAAGTTGAGGAGAAATCCATAATGGTGAAACTGGACGAGCTCAAAAAAGAAGCCCAAAGGATCCTGAAGAGCGGAAAAGTAAAATATATCATCGGCTATGCAAAAGGAACGAATGGTTTTATGCCCGTTCCCGCCTTCATCAATGATCCTGAGGGTGTCGAGAAGCTTACATGGAATCCTGCCTGTGTTCATAATTTGGTCAAATTCATCGTCGACGAAAAAAAGCGCATCAAGCGAGACAAAAATCCAGATGAAAGACCGATAGGAATTATCGTAAAGGGATGTGATAGCCGTGCCATCAATGTCCTTCTCCAGGAAAAGTTCATCGACCGCGAGGATGTCTATCTTTTGGGAGTCTCATGCGAACAGACGGGGGTTGTGGACGAGAAAAAACTCGTCAAAAAGCTTAAAGGTGAAAGAGTTGATCACGTGGATTTCGAGGATAATGAAAACTTCGTCTTCACTACCGAAAACGGAAAGGTCAAAATTCCTGCAGAAGAGGTTCTTGCAGAGAGGTGCATCGAGTGTAAAGCCAATTTTCCCGTGGTTTTCGACATCGTTTTTGGTGAGAAGATCAAAAAAAGTGTCGACGATCCTTTTCAATCGGTCGAAAAGATCGAATCCCTCTCGAAAGAAGACCGCTGGAAGTTTTGGCAGGAAGAGCTGAATAAATGCATACGCTGTTACGCCTGCCGTTCTGTTTGCCCCATGTGCTACTGCGACGAATGTGTTGTAGACACAATCAGTTTTGCCGTCGAACCGGATACA
>JASFEP010000309.1:0-5590 GCA_050124775.1 Candidatus Aminicenantota bacterium | reverse complement strand
AGTTCCTGACCCATGAAGAGAGGCTAGAGATTGACAACAATACAGTGCCTGTGCTTGTAGGATTCAAACTGAATGAAATCCAATCTGACCGTTTTATGCCGTTTAGCGCAGAAGGTCATAAAGTTGCCATCGATCCTCGATCTGTTTTCAATAAAACGGAATCTGTGGAAGGTATTGTTTTTTCTAAAGAACCGCCGGAAATCCGTCTGATAAGGGTGGACAACGAGGAAGAATTCGTTGTCGTTCAAGAGTTTCATAACACAGGGACATATTATGTGTTCAAACATCCTCTCACTGATGTGAGCGCGAGCAATTATTACTTGAGCATAAAAATAAAAGAGAAAGAAGTCTATAGAAAAGTCATCGCAGTCCTTCCTTTTCTTGCTGAGAAGCCTGAAGGGTATGAGTGGACTGATCCTCCCACCTCTGGTGCTGCCTACAATTTTGAGATCGGCGTGCAATACCTTAACAGCGGCAATATCCCCAAATCTTTGGAATATTTTAACAAATTGCCTGAATCCTTATGGAATTCTCTGACGATTCCTATCATCGCTAAAGCCTATTACAGGAATAAGAGCTACGGAAAGGTCGTTGAACTTCTCGAGAGAGAGGAAATAAAGAAGGATTATTCAACGCTTTTTATGCTAGGAAATTCCTTCCTGGAGCTCAAACAACTGCAAAAAGCAGCGAATTACTTCGAAGAGTTGAGAAACTATGGAGATACGGTGAAAATCAACCAGGTGCTCGGTGCGATTTTTCTGTCTATGGGAGAGAGGGAAAAGGCTAAAACTTACTTCGATAGAGCTAAAGAGATCGAAAAGGGAACCAAGGAAAAAATCAGCAAAGAGAAAGAAAAAAAATCACAGGAGTAAGGAAATGAAATCAGATCATTTTGTTGGCATTATAAAGATAGTATTTATTTTTATAAGTATATCGACTTTTTTAATTCGCGCAAACACGCCTGTGTATGGTTCATTTTTAAGCAGTCAGAGCGGAGTGGCAGCAGCGGTTAAGGGATATGTCAGGGATGCGAATACAGGGGAAGTCATACCGAAAGCAAAAATCCTTATCGTTTATTCGAAAAGCGAAAACGTCCGTTACAGCCTTGATACAGATAAAGAGGGGTATTATTACAAAAGTGGATTAACACCGGGTTACTATAGATTCAGGATAGAGAAGGAAGGCTATCTCCCTTCAGAACAAACGGTGCGTGCTAGGCTTGCTGACACCGTTCAACAAGATTTTGAACTCAGTGTTGTGGAAGTCAACCCCGTTGCTGAAGCGGCCAAATCCGCACAAAGGGGAATGAAGTTTTTCAATGAAGCCCAGTGGGATGAGGCGGTGGCAGAGTTCTCTGAGGGTATTGCAGAAGACCCTGAAAATCCAACGCTTTATTTTTACAGAGGTCTATCCCATGAAAATAACGGTAATGCAGAGCAAGCGCTTGCCGATTATGAAAAAGCCATGGAACTCAAACCCGAGTTTATTCTTCCTTATTCGAGGTCAGGAAAGATTTATGCGAGACAGCAAAACCATGAAAAAGCAAGAGACCTCTATCAAAGGGCCGTTGAATTGGGTGATAAAGATATCACGACCCTTTTTAACTACGGTGTTGTGTTGATAAACCTCGGTCAAGGTTCGGAGGCAAAAACCATTTTCGAGAAACTTCTTCAAGTCGATGAAAACTACCCGGATGCTTATTATCATCTGGGTATTATAACCATCGGACAGGGTGATGCGGAGAAGGCAAAGGAACTGCTAAAAAGATTCCTGGAGCTCGATCCTGAAAACCCGAACGCACCTGTCGCTCAAAAGATCTTAGAAAGCCTGGGTTGATAGGAAATCAAAATTTTTGACGCGTCCTCATAATTATTCTAGAGTATGTAGGCTAAGTATGTATCATTTTCATGTCATCTGTTTTTTATAAATGACCACAGCAAGCACTGGAAGGACAGACACGAAAGGATATAATAAAATTTATAACTTTTCCTTAAAATATCTTGACTTTTTCTTTCGAATCCTCTAAATTTCTTTACGTATATGTTTAAAAAAGATGTTTTTGTTTATTTTTATCGGGGAAAAGATGGATTTACATACATCCTATCAAAAAAAAATTTAAGGAGGTAAAATGAAGAGATTAGGAAAAATATCTTTAATCACACTCAGTCTGCTGATGTTCCTTTGTTCGTTGACGTTTCCGCAGTCTCAGGAAACTGGAGCTATCGAAGGTACGGTCACGACTCCGGAAGGCGAAGCTCTGCCCGGCGTTGAGGTAACCATTTCGTCTGATACACTCATCGGAGGAAATCAGAGCATGATTACCAATCAATACGGCCGTTTCAGATTTCCCGCCCTTCCCCCAGGAACATATGAAGCTGAAGCACGGCTCGAAGGATTCACCCCCCAGAGGAAAACGGATCTCCGCATATCTGTGCAGTTCACACTCAGCGTAAATTTTGTTCTCCATATCGGATCTCTCGAAGAGACCATTGAAGTTATCGGCGAAGCCCCCATTATTGATGTCAAGGATTCCCAATTGAATACGTCCACCATGGAAAAAGAATTCCTCATGAAGCTTCCCTCTCCCAGGCAACTCCGGCGGCAGGTCACATATGCAGCCAGTTCTGTCGGAGAACGCGGAGCGACTCCCTATGGTGCATCGGAAAGCTTATCGAATAACTTTCTGATCGATGGTGTCAAAACGAATAGCCCGGAGGCCGGTGAGCCCGAAGTCAACTTGGATTACGACTCCATCGAAGAGATGAAAATGATGGGTCAGGGAACCAACGCAGAGTACGATGGGTTTAGCGGAATCACTGTAAGCGCGATGATCAAGAGCGGAGGAAACAATCTAGAGGGATTGGGAACGTTCTGGTTCCAATTGCCAAGCTTTCACAGCTCCAACTGGGATAACTATCGTGACGAAGGAGAGCTTTACTTGTATCAAGCGGATTGGGATTCTGAGATGGACTTCCATCTTAATTTCGGAGGTCCATTCATCCAGGACAAGCTGTGGTGGTATATGAGCGCTAAATACAACAGGTATGAGGTCTCCATCGAAGATTGGGATTTTGAGACAGAAAACGGTTGGCGTACCAGGTTTATGGGAAAATTAACTTGGCAGATAGGCGCCAACGACAGAATCTTCGGCACTTTTGACTATGCATTACGCCGCGACTACAACATCGAAGCTGGTCCATACTCGGCTCCTGAAACTTGGGCCACAGAGAAGGGCTGGCAGTATTTCTACAACGCGAACTTCCTGCACATTTTTTCGAATACAACATTCCTGGAAGCTAAGATCGGAGGATACAATCAAGACGGCAAACTGGATATAGACTATGATACTCCCTGGCGTTTTGACGAGGGCCTTGAATATCTGTCGGGAAACTTCTGGGAGATCTGGGAAGTCCCCCGCACGCGTAACCAGTTGAATGCAGCCGTAAGCCATCATGCCGAAGAATTTATCGGGACCCATGACTTCAAGTTCGGTGGTGAATTCGAGTATTCCTATATGAGGAACTACCGAGGATATCCTGGAGGCCGGGCGTATATCGATATTTATGGGGATCCATATCTGATGATTATGTACTCCCCTTACCTTATCGAACCTAAAACCAACAGATATTCTCTGTTTCTTCAGGATCAATGGGCCGTTTCCGATAGGTTAACCGTTAACTGGGGTTTAAGATGGAACCGATGGAGAGGTTCCACTCCTACCGATGGCACCATATTCAAGCCTAAAGACGGTTTTGCTCCTAGGTTGGGCATCACACTCGATCTCTTCGGTGACGGAACGACCGCACTCAAAGCCCATTATGGACGATATTACCATGGAATCATGGGCATGTGGTTCGGCCACTGGTCTTATGCGGGGGCGTATGCCGAGTATATCTGGAACGGAGATGAATACGAGCTGGATTTTGAAGAGACCTGGGATGTCGCCTACACGATAGATCCTGATTTGAAATACCCGTACGTGGATAATTTTGTTATTGGAATCGAAAGAGAGCTGGGAAGAGACATGGTCATGGGAGTTTCTTATATCAACCGTTCAAATAAGGATTTCATCGACAATGTCAATTTGACAGGCATGTGGGAACCCTATGCATGGACACACCCTGAATTGGGAGAAACCTTCAATGTGTATCAGCGGATAAATCCCGGAGAGAACGAAAAATATGTCACGAATCCCTATGAAGGGCAAGGAAGAGATATTGGAGCAGCTTTTGAGGATATCGTCCCATTCACGCCGACAAGAAAATACTGGGGACTCGAGTTTACATTCCGCAAGAGATTTTCCAACAACTGGCAGTTCATGGCCGCTTACACATACAGCAAAGCTCAGGGTTCTAATGACAATTCCTGGGGAGAATACGAGGAAAACCGAACATCCAGCCTGGGTGCCTCTGTACTGTTTTTGAATCCGAACTGGGCTTACAACGCAGAAGGAACACTCACCCGTGACCATCCCCACATTCTCAAACTCGCCGGCTCTGTGGTTTTGCCTCTTGAAATCACCTTGGGCGCCTTTTTCCAATTTTACAGTGGACAAACGTATAACCGGAGAATATTGATCGATAGAGATGTTGATCCAGATCAAGTAGGTTTGTATGCTGACGATATACGTTTCTACGGTGAAGAAAAGGGTTCATTCCGCTATCCCAGTCTAAGCAATTTGGATATTCGTTTAGAGAAATTCTTTACTTTCGGAGAGAAAATGAGAATCGGATTGCTGATGGATATGTACAATGTTCTAAATTCAGATACCGTTGATTATCGGGAAACGCGGATTGATCCTCCTGACTATGGACGTGATCCCTTTGGATTTGCAAGGGGGATTGTGGGGCCGAGAACTTTCAAGTTCGGATTGCACTTCGAGTTTTAAGCTAGAGAGAACGTTCGAGTAGAGTGTTTCAAGGAGGGGGATTTTGTCCCCCTCCTTTTTTTTTTAATTATTAGTTTTTAGGGGAGCGGCATGAAGAAAATTGGTATGGCTGTCATTCTCTTTTATCTCATAATCGTTTTTGTGAGTCGTGTCCAAGCCCAAGTTCCTATAGAGATCCGAGAGGACTGGAATAAGGATATGGATGTTCGCATGGAGTGGTGGCATGAGGCACGTTATGGGATGTTCATCCATTGGGGAGCCTATGCCCAGACAAAAGGGGAATGGAACGGTGTTAGAACATACGGAGAGTGGATCCAGAGGGAAGCCAAAATCCCTGTGGATGTCTATGAAAGTGAGGTTGTCTCAAAATTCAATCCCGTGAACTTTTGTGCGGATGAATGGGTGCGAATCGCCCAAGAAGCCGGGATGAAATACATCATCATTACAACTAAACACCATGATGGCTTCTGCATGTGGGACTCGGTACATACAGATTATGACATTATGGACCGTACGAAATTTGGCCGCGATCCTCTCAAAGAATTGTCCGAAGCATGCCGGAAAGTCGGTATGAATCTTGGCGTCTATTACTCTATCACGGACTGGCACCATCCGGATTTTGCTGAGAAGTGGCATGGCTATCACGGGCGTCCCTCTCCAAAGGCCGATCTTAATAGTTATATCGCTTATATGCAGGCTCAG
>JASFEP010000308.1:0-5590 GCA_050124775.1 Candidatus Aminicenantota bacterium | reverse complement strand
GATCCCGAACAGTTGGGAACACTGGGTTGGAGCGCCGGAGGGCACATGACAAACTGGCTGATCACACAGACGGAGCTGTTCAAGGCCGCCTCATCTGGAGCTGGAGCTTCTAATTGGATATCCATGTACGCTCAGAGCGACGTGCGGATTTACCGGACACCCTGGTTCCTGGGAGACCCGTGGCATGCCGATTCTCCGTTAAAAACCTACCGGGAGCATTCCCCTATTTTTTATGTCCATCAAGCCAAAACTCCAACATTGATCTTGTATGGAGAGAACGACAGGCGGGTTCCCCTTCCTCAAGGATATGAAATGTATAGGGGCTTGAAGGCCAACGGTGTTCCCACGGAGTTGGTGATCTTTCCCCGTGCAGGACATGGCCCAAGAGAGCTCCGGCACAGGCTCTATAAGATGAACAAGGAATTTCAGTGGCTGGAGAAGTACATCAGGGGCAGGGATTATAAGTTCGAAGAAGCCCCCCGTAATGAGAAAAAGGAAGAAAATGGCGACTGATCGCGGCTTATTTGTGGGATTGCTCAGCAATATAAAATGTAATTCGAGCGCCGCATAAAGGCTTGCGAATTTTTATCGAGTACAAAGTCTCAAGGTATTGCTGGGCCTCCGAATCCATTCGCCCATGCAACTCGATCGCCCAAAATCCACTCAATTTTTCCTCGGAAATGTACTCACTCGCCCTTTTTGCGTTCATCAGTGTTTCGATCTTGGGCTGCAGGGCTCTTTCACTCTTGAACACATCGTAAAAATAATATTTAATCCTTTTATCAACAAAGACAGGATATTTCCCGTCGGGATCTTTAACCAGAACGTACTTGGCCGACTCTCTCCACTGCTCTTTTGTGATCGTTTTGTAATAATTTCCGTTGGTAAAAAAGATGTTCACCACAAGCATAAGCAGGATGGTTCCAAAAATCAAAATCTGCAATTTTTCGCTCTTCAATCGGTCTAAGCCCTTGCTTGCCATCAAAATAATGGCTGGCACAGCGACGATCGTATTCCTGGATGTAAGGAGGGGTGCGTGGGTAAGGGAGCGGAGATAGGGGACAAAAAAAACTATAACGATACTGGAAAATAAAAGGGCTTTGTGATAGGGAAATTCATCTCTGCTGCTCTTGTGCGACAGGTACAATCCTATAAGCACGAAGCAAAGAAAAACCACATAGACCTCACCGCCAAAATAGCCTTGGAAGTAGGAGATAAAAAAGTCGATTGGCGGAATATCTGCCCAAAACTCTTTCACTCTCGATAGCCGACGGATTCGTCCGATCCAGGGAAGAAACGAAATGGTCAGTAAAAAGATCAAAGGCAGGTAAGATTTCAAAAAATTCGGCCTGTCTAGATTTCTGTTCAGTAAAAAGACTAAAACTAAATAAACAAGCTGCGCAAAAAAGATCAAAAATCCGAAATAGTGAGTGTACAGCATACACGCCGTGGCTAACACATAGAGCAATCCCCATTTACAGTTTTTCCATCGCGTGAATTTGATGAAGAATACATAGGAAAGGACACATAAGAGAAAGAGAAGCGAGTACGGTCTGACCTCTTGGGAATAGTAGATATGGAAAGGGAGGATTGCCGTCAAAAGCGATGCATAGATCCCTACTCTCAAGGAGAACAGCTCTCTCCCAAGAAAAAACATGCTCAGCACTCCGAGGACTCCAAACAGGGCGGACAAAGCGCGCGCGGAGTACTCACCCGTTCCAAAAACCAGCCGCCAGATCCAGAGCAAGACATTGAAAAGAGGTGGAGAGCCAGCCTTGGTCATTGCGAAACGGATCGGCCCTTGGATTCCCTCACCCGGAACCGAATGATTTATAGAGAGGAGCTCGTCCAGCCACAGACTCTGGACGGTCAGACCATAGAATCTGAAACTGGCGGCAATAACACAAAGGCACAGAACAAAAACTAGAAGATAGCCTTCATGTTTTCTACTCATCTTCATAGTAGTGGTTGGTGAAATGGATCGTAATCTTTAAATTCTAAAAGATTGAAAACTTTACATATTTCTTAGGATTTTCCCTGATATCCTCAAGAAATGCTGTTAGCTGCTTGATGGTCTCGTTCAAGCTCTCGATGTAGGCCTTGTTTTGAAGAAGTTCTCCGGCAGTTCCACGGCCCGTGTTGATATCGCGGGCGATCTCGCTGAGTTCGTAGGAGAGTGAGGCTAACTGCTCCAATGTTTCGTTGACCTGATCCAAGGTTTGTTTGAACTTATCAAGCGTCACACGGCTCTCTGCAGAAAAATTCTGTGTCTCTCCCTGAGCCATCTCAAGAAAATCCTTCAATCCCTTCCCGGCCCGGCCCAGCTCTAATATTTGTCTATTATAAAGTGCCATATCGAGATTATCCACTTTTGTGTTGACCTTAGCGAGAATGTTCCTGAGAGAATCGACGGATTCCGAAATACGAGCGATCACGCGGTTCAGATCGCCCTCTTTGATCTTTTCGTGGGCTGTTTGAAGTATGCCCTTGGCCATGGACATAAGGTCTTTGTTCTCTCCGCTGATCACGGAATTTGGCTCGAGATATTCTCTAGAAGCACCGGGAAGCACCATGATCCCCTTCTCCCCCAAAAAATTCAGCATGTTGATCTCTATCTTCGAATCGGCAGGTATACGAAATTTCTTATCTACGGTGACTGTCACGCGAATTTTTCTCTCCTCAAATTCCACTTCCTTGGTCGATCCGATCTTATACCCTCGCATAAACACAGGAGCTTGGTCCTTCAGACCGACAGCATCATCGAACAAAATGTGCAATTTATATTCGTTGGAGAAAAATATCTGGTTTCCAGACAGCCATAAAATTCCGAAAAGAAAGATAATAGCAGCCAAGAAAACGATAAATCCCGAAATATAACTCATTTTTTTATAGTTCATCTGCCACTCCTGTCCCATAGAGTTTATGCAGCGATTCCTCAGTCACCTTTTCTTTTCCACCGACAAACACAATTTGACCATCCTTAAGCAGCACAACCCGATCGGAAACGGCGCGCATAAGATGAATGTCATGGGTCACGATTACCGCGGTGGCACACACTCTTCGCTTAAACTTATGGATCAACTCCACAACCATCTCCACGTTGGCTTCGTCCAAACCCGTTGTCGGTTCGTCATAAAACATATAACAGGGTTGTTGGATCATCGCTCGGGCTATGGCGACCCTTTTCATCATACCTCCGCTCAGCTCTTCGGGATATTTATCAAGCACTTCCTTGTTCAGCCTGACAAATTCTATGGATTTGTTGACTTCATAATCGATCTCTTCCTCGGTGAGTGTTGAATGCATGCGGAGGTACAGACCGAGATTGTCCTTGACATTAAGAAAATCAAAAAGGGCATTGTCTTGAAAAACAAAAGCGATCTTCTTTTGGATATCGACAAACTTTCGTTTTGGAAGTCTCGAAACATCAACGCCGTCATACCGTATAATTCCTGAATCCGGCTCGATCAGCCTGACCAGTGACTTGATGAAAACGGTCTTTCCCTGACCACTCGGGCCGAGAATAACCAGGGTTTCATTGTCTAGGATATCCAGATCGATTCCCTTGAGAATGGGTTTCCCATAAAATCCTTTCGTGAGCTTCCTGACCTCTATCATAACAGCAACCTCGCAAGATAATAATCGAAAAACACGATAAGGATCGCAGCGACTACGACAGCATTCGTTGAGGCTCTTCCCACTCCCAATGCCCCTCCATGAGTCCTCATTCCAAAATAACTCCCGGCAAGAGCGATAAAAAACCCATTCACCGCCGGCTTGATTAAATTCCCGAAATAGAATTCGAAAGCTCTGTAGTTCATCTGCATCCCGCTCACAAACTCCTTTGGCGAGATCCAGTCTGTGGCAATGGATGCAATAAAAAAAACGCTGAACATGGCCAGAAAATTGGCGAAAATTGTGATGATCGGAAGCATGATCATACCGGCCAGAATCCTGGGCATTATTAAAAAACCAACTGGATCCAAAGACATCGTCTCCAAGGCTTCAACCTGTTCGGAAATCTTCATACTTCCCAATTCTGCGGCCAAAGATGCGCCCAGCTTCCCGGCCAGAACGAGCGACAGGATGATCGGGCACAGCTCGATGATCGTGCTTTTGAAAATGACGTTGATCACGTATGTTCTAGGTATCAGTGCCGAGGATTGATAATTTCCCTGGATCATGGCACCCAGCCCCACAAAAACGGATATCACCGTTGCAATAGGAAGGGTTTTAACCAGGAAGACATAAATCTGCTCCATCACCTGCCTTCGGTAAAACCAGATATGAGGCAATGCTTTGAAGGAGTCGATGACAAGCTGCCATGCTTCATATATTCCGGCAAAAAAATCGATGCTCCGACCGCCGATGTTCTCTAAGATAACTCGCGTGCGCATTTCCGATCCTGAATTCAAAAAGAGAAGCTATATTTTAGTCAAAACTCATTGGATTTAAAAGTGGGGAAAATAATTAATTGTTATCTGATTTCCCAGACTCATGCAAAACTACATTTACCATTTTTTGTGTGAAAAGTTGAGGTTCTTCATAAAAGGGAAAATGTGCGGAATTTTCGAACCAAACCAACATCTTTCGCGGCGCTTTGAGCTGTTCATAAAAAAGTTTCACAAGTTCGAAAGGAGTCGTGTAATCATGTCTACCTATAAAAAAATACACAGGAATATCGACTGAACGTATAGTCTGGAATATTGGTCCTTTGATCGAATTGTAAACCATATGCTGTGAAGAAAAGCTCGATCCTTGAGCGACTCTTAGGATATCGAATAGTCCATATTCCGGAGATTTTAATCCCGCTATGATAAACGGGACATAACTTGTTTCTCCATACAATTCACCGCCAAACTCGAACAGCCATTTCTCCCGAAAACCATCCGGATCCTTTGCCATTTCATCGAGCGCCTTTTCCTTTCCTCTCTTTTGTGCTTCTTGTTTGATAAAACTGTCAGCGATCTCCCGGCTCCTTTTCTCATCGACGACCTGACCAACGCTCACAAAAGCTTCGAACAGTTCTGGATGGCGGTCGACCAACAGCATCCCTATATACGTTCCCCATGAGTGGCCAACGAGATATATCTTTTCCTTATCAAATTTTTCTCTGAGCCGCTTCGATAGATCCGCAGCGTCAGAGAGGATCTGTTCGACATTCATCGATTCAACAGGAACTTTTTTTGAGAACGATTTTCCTGAACCCCGCTGGTCCCACTGGACACACACACAATGCTCCTCCAAAGGTCTCTGGAATTTATGTGCGAGGTACATCATAGGCATACCGGGTCCTCCATGCAGAAACAGAACAACGGGGTTTGACAGGTCTCTTCCTCGAATGTTTATCCATTGTTCAAGTCCACCGAGCTCGATCTTTTCCAACAATGCGATACTACCGGGAATGACCTGTCCTTTTCCATCCTTAATGGGGGGAGTGTGTGGCCGCATAAAATAAAGAAGGGCGGCAAAGATTCCAACAAAAGCAAGCAAAACAATCAAAAAGGCTTTAATGAATCTTCTAGGTTTCATAGGTATCCGTTCCTGTTTAAGACAGTATAGTATATTCAAGTTCAGTCAAGAAACAAAA
>JASFEP010000307.1:0-5595 GCA_050124775.1 Candidatus Aminicenantota bacterium | reverse complement strand
TGACACATCACTTTTTAGCGGTCAATCGCCTTTTAGGGTGGCTGAGGGGATGATTTTCAAATTATCGGTTTCACCTCTATCGGCTACTCTTTGAACTAAATTTTCCACCCAAAATTAGACGTCGCTGAAAAAAACTTGTTTGTACTTTAAGATCATGTATAGATTTTCTTTTTTTGTTATTGGGCTTGGATTTTGACAGGAAGATAGTGTATTATGGTGAAAATTTTTGCTGGGAGATCGAGATGGATGTAACAAATTTTGTGGAAGAACAGATAGAAAAGATCAAATCCACAGTCGGATCGGAGAAAGCAATTTCTGCCCTTTCAGGGGGAGTGGATAGCTCGGCATGTACCGTACTGGCCTATCGTGCCATCGGAGGCAATCTCAAAGTGATATTCATCGATGATGGCTTGATGAGAGAGAATGAGCCTCAGGAGGTCGCGCGGATCTTTGGAGACCTCGGAATCGAAGTCGATATAGTGGATGTTAAGGATGAATTTTTTAGCGCGCTCAAAGGATTGACGCACCCTGAGGATGTTCGAAAGGCATTCCGAAACACATTTTACTCCGTGTTCGGGAGGGAAGTTCGGAACAGTGGTGCTAGATTTTTGATTCAGGGGACGATCGCTGCGGATATTATCGAAACAAAAGGAGGCGTGAAGACGCAGCACAATATCCTCGAGCAGATCGGGATCGACCCGGATGAAGGATACGGCTTCAAGGTCGTGGAACCTGTAAAAGAGCTCTTCAAGCCCGGCGTACGAGAGGTGGCAAAGGAGCTGGGCCTTCCCGAATCGATCCATCAGAGGATGCCCTTTCCAGGCCCCGGTTTGGCAACCCGCATCGTGGGTGAGGTCACGCCGGAAAGAGTGGTGAAAGTGAGAAAAGCGACGACGATCGTGGAGGAGGAGATCACGCCACTCAAGCCTTTCCAGGCTTTTGCCGTGTTGCTGAGCGATAAAGGGACAGGCGTGGAGGAAGGGCAGCGACGGTTTGGAGACATCGTCATCGTGCGGTCAGTGGAAAGCCATGACGCAATGACAGCCGAACCGACTGAGGTCCCTTGGGATGTACTGAAGAGGCTGGCGAAGCGGATAACGACCGAAGTCCCGGGCGTTAGCCGAGTCGCTTATGAGCTCACGACGAAACCCCCCGCCACCATCGAATACGTATAAATAAAAGGGGACAGGCTACTTTTTATAGAGATAATTAAAAAAGTAGCCTGTCCCCTTTTTATCCAAATCAGTGCTTGATAATCTTATAAAGACCGACTGTCACAAGAGGCAGTATAAAAACGACTAAAAATCCCCAGCTGGCTGCGCCATATCCTTTGGCGATCAGATTTATGAGACCGAAAGTCGAAATCCCCAGAGCGATCAGGAGAAGAACCAGGGCCACGACCGGTCTATGCCACTGGGCGAATATTTTTCCCTTCGATGCCAGTGTCACTTGGATGCGCTGGTTGACGGCGTGGATAAAGCCTGTCCCTGTTTCGATAAGGGTTCCGAAAAGGATAACCTGGAATACGATCAATAACGCTGCAATGGCCGCCCTCTGCAGAAGGAAAACGGCTGGAATCTCTTCGGATAGAATATTCGGATAGAGACCGACAACAGGGATGTAAAAAAGGACAGCCGGAATGATACCGATCACGCCGCCGATCAGACCGGCCGAGATCGCTTCCCTTCGTTTTTCGATATGATTCAGACAAAAAAGCACAGCCGCGATGTTCCCCAGGTTGTAGAGTGCATATTTAAATCCCCCCATAGCCCATCCGGGTCTGACCGCTCCTTCTAAAAAGTTTTTTTGAATTTCTGGTCCGAATTTCAAGACTCCGACGATAAGAAAAGCAGCATATACAGAGTAGAGGATCATAGACCACACAGAGAGGAAATTCTCTATCAGTGCGCTTCCTTTGAATGTTAAAAATCCCACGGCTGAAAGCATCAATACCACTCCAACCAGGTAGGGAATGCCAAAATTGTCTCGCAGAAGAATCCCTGCAGCGGAACCCACGACAGCAAGAACGATCAGCATATAGAGAAAATAGATGATTTCGAACACAAACCAGAACGGTCCGAGCAGGTTCTTGAAGAATGTCCTGTAATCATAAGCCTGGAATTTCCTCGAAAATTCGAATGTCACAGCTAAAAAGAGCGACCACATCACAGTGGACACAAGCAGCATTCCCATCAGCCCACCCAGGGGCCCATAGCTGAGGAAAAACTCGACGAGCTCTCTCCCTGTTCCATATCCTCCACCGATCAAGACAGACTGAAAGACAAATCCAGGAAGCAAGTATTTCTTGAAGAATGAGGTGTTGAGAAAGCTCATTGATCCTAGCCCGAATAGCTTGTCTACCTAATTTGCCACCCATCATATCAGAAAGAAATGAAGACAGTCATTCTTTTTTTTTATCTGACCATTGGGGAATGGTCCCTATACAGGATAAAAAGCAGGATCGTCTCCATCCTGACGGTCCTTCTCCTGATTCCCTCACGGAAAAAGTGAACCGTCACGAACCAGAGAAAAAGATAACGGTCCTCATCTGAGTGGGTGATATAATTAGAGAATTCGATTATAATTAGCTAGAACCAATCACCTCTATGAAGATACTGCATTCCAAATTTGGTCCCATTACCCCAAGAGAAAAAAGAATACGGTCTGTCACCCTTTGGGGGGGGCTCCTAAATATCGTTCTTATGATAATCAAGATCGCTACAGGACTCCTTATAAGATCTTCGGCCCTCATTGCAGACGGCGTCCATTCATTGACCGATCTCGCCACGGACCTGATCATCCTGTTCGGAGCTCGCTTATCCAGCAGACCTGCGGATGACACACACCCCTACGGCCACAGAAAATTCGATACGATCGCATCCCAGATGATCGCATTTATTCTGATCGCAGTAGGATTCGGTTTTGTTTTTTCTGGGGGCACTGCAATCTCTCGCAAGGAAGTGAACTATCCCGGTTTTTTCATGCTCGCTGTAGCTGCAATTTCTGTCCTATCCAAGGAAATTATTTTTCATATAACGCGCAAGATCTCTAGGGCGACACACAGCGCTGCCTTATATGCGAATGCCTGGCATCATCGCTCCGACTCTTTTTCCTCTTTGGCAGTTTTGATCGGGGGAATCGCCAGTCTTCTGGGCTGGGGTTACGCAGACCATATGGCTGCAATCATTGTAGGGATCATGATCATGGGTGTGGCGGGCAAGATATTCTATGATAACCTCATCGAACTCACCGAACATGCCGCCGACAAAAAATCTATCCAGACAATCGAGAGAATTCTTTCGCAAAGCGAGGATATTTCCGGGTGGCATGCCCTCCGCACACGAAGTCTCGGCGGGGAATTGTTCCTGGATTTTCATGTGATCGTCGAGCCCGAACTTACTGTCCGTGAAAGTCACAAAATCATCGATCAGATCGAAGAACGGATCCAGTCCGAATTATCCAAACCCGCAAACATTCTTATTCACATCGATCCCGAAAAATCCGAGGATTAGCTCTGAATCGAATTCGGAAAATTGAACAATTTTGACTCCCAAGCTATAATAAAAAAGGTCCATCTTGGAAGAATAAATTGCATCGAACGAAATTTTTCACAATATCCAGCCTTTTTTTGATCTTTTTTATTTTCATATTTGTCCATTCTCTCCTTCCTTTCGAACCGCCTTTGGGCGATGACAGCGATTTCATCAAGGAATACAGATCCGCCGAGAAATATCTGAGAAAAGGAATCGATTCCTTCCAAAAAGGAAACGTCAAGAATGCGGAAAAACAATTTCTCAAATGCCTGGAAAAATTCCCCCGGCACGCTGAAGCCCATTTCTTTCTTTCCCGGATATTCTATCAGAAAGGAGATCTCACGAACGCCCTGATCCGCATCGAAAAAGCCAAGCATGATTCAGAAATTATGGCCAAGATCCTTTTAAGTGCAGAAATGGATGCAAAAAGCCAAAAACGAGCCAAACGAATGGAGCTCGGTCGACAGATGGGGGACTTAAGGACCCAATGGGAACTTCAAGATTCGACATGTGTGCTTACAGCGGCCATTAATGCCACCCGCAGCGAAATCAATGCCCTGGAAGGTCAGGAAGTCATATCGGTCGCTCCCACATCGGCCATCCCCGCAAATTATTATTATCATCACGGAAATATCTTCTTTCGGCTGAAGGATTATGAGAATGCAAGGCAGCAATACCTCGCTGCCATCCAGATAAATCCCAGACATGGGGAAGCGTATAACAATCTGGCGAATCTCTATTACATGTCGGGGCGATATGACGATGCTCTGGATTGTCTCAATCAATCCATCTCTTCTGGAGCGAAGGTCAACGAAAAACTTTCAGCGGCCATCTTTGCTGCTCTGGGCACACCCGGTGCTGACATCATGGGCAGAGAATTTGCCGGGGGAGTCAAAAGATTCACTCTGAATGTGGGAGAAAAGAAGAAGCCTTTTTACATGAATGCCTATGTCGTTTTCGACTCAAAAACAGGGGATGCCGTCCTCATCGATCCGGGCACAAAAGACAAGCGGATCGAAACATTCATCGAATCGCGTAACTTGAACATACTGGCTATCCTCAACACGCACGGCCATGAGGACCACATCGGCGCCAACTCTCATTATGCCAATAAATATGGTGCGGACATATACGCTCACAATGCAGATAAGGATCTCTACGTTAAAACCGACCGAAATCATATCCCCGGCCGTTTTTTTTCTGGGGAAACTACACTATCCTTCCACAACCTCGAAGTGAAAGTCATCTACACGCCCGGTCATTCCGAAGGGAGCTGCAGTTTCTTCATAAACGGAGCATTGTTCTCAGGGGACTGCCTTTTCAAGGGTGGGATCGGCAGGGTGTGGGGTGAAACCACCCTGGAACAAGCCCAAAGGACGAACCAGGAGATCGAGAACATCCGCTCAAAACTCTGTGTGTTTCCTCCGGAAACCCAAGTTTTTCCCGGTCATGGTCTCTCCACCACTATCGGTGACGAAAGTGAAACCAATCCTTACCTCAACAAGGCCCTGGCTTTCGAAATTCTCAAACGGACCTTGGAGGATCACGAAAGGGTCAAAAGCCTCGAGCGCTTTACATCTGACACTAGCCCCTACGACGTAAAAATTTCTCTCACTGATCAAGTGGATATCGAATCCTTCCAAAAAACATACGGGACGAATGTTTTGGGGCTAAAACTTTACCTGACTGTTTCCGAACAATAAATTTACTCTCCGTAACAACAGTTTTTCCCAAAAGTATAATCTACGAATTTCTAAATTTGCGAATTTTCCAGTTATCGCTTCAAATGAACTTAAACGCACTCTCCCAAGGATCACCTCAAATCCTTGACTTTACAGGGGTACATCTGGTATCCTTGCGATTCCCCAAACAGTGCGGCGCTATCGTCTAGGGGACTAGGACAGGTGGTTCTCAGCCATCAGACCGGGGTTCGAATCCCCGTAGCGCTGCCAACTCAATTCATTGAAAACTAACAGTTTACGGTCTCTTTGAGGAGTGTCCGACGAACTGTGTAAAACCTCTTTAGTGATATCGTTTACAAGGATTAAAAGATAAAGAAAAA
>JASFEP010000306.1:0-5600 GCA_050124775.1 Candidatus Aminicenantota bacterium | reverse complement strand
CCCCGTAACCGTAAACTCTGTATCGGTATCTAGAATGAGCGCTTTGCCTATAGGATCTTCATTTCCAAAGTATTTTTTGGCTGTTCTTTCTGTAATGACCCCAGAATTAATCGTCGGAAACAAATCTTTGGGATTACCCGCTATAAGTGGGAACGTGAACATCTTGAAAAAATCCGGGTCGACAAAGGCCACGGATTCGTAAAAGCTACGTTCTCCATAGGCTGCGACAAATGATCGTTGGGCATACCTTGTGCATAAAATCACCTCTTCGTATTCCTCCTTCAATATGGGGGCAAGGGCCCAGGGCGAGGAGGTGAACCATTTTCCCTCATGTTTGAGGATCAAACGGTAGAGCTGTTTGTAATCCTCATGGAATCTATCGTAACTCAACTCATCCTGAACCCACAGGAGGATCAACACACAACAAGCCATACCCACTGCCAGGCCTGTGATGTTTATGAATGAAAAAGCCTTGTTTTTCTGAATAACTCTCAATGCTGTTTTTATGTAATTTTTGAACATGACGACACTCCAATACGCGTAAGATTTTAAAAACGGAGGCAGTGAGATGAATACCTGAATCCAGTACCAGAGCCTTGCCCGAAGGATTCCCTTTTCGGCGCAGATATCCGAGTAATCTTCTTCGATATCCCCCATCAGGGAAAGTTCATCCTCCTGATAAGCCAGATGGTGCAGAATCCAGCCAGCCACTTTAGGGGGATATTTTTTATCCGTTTTCATTTTTCCCTTTTAAAATTTTGCCCTATTCGGGGGCTCCCGTCATCTAGACGATCGGTTGTGCGACGTCTTCCCACAATGACTTCTGATGTTCGTAGGTGGCCTTGAGGGCGCTTTTCCCTTTTTTTGTAAGAGAATAGTAGTACTTCCTCCGCCCTCCTCTTTTATGTGTAGGTTCCCCGGCACTTTTTGTGACCATTCCTTTTTTGACCAACTGAGCCAGCATGAAATAAAGTCCGCCATACGATAGGGCTTTTGCTGTCTTGTTGGACACCTTTTTCTTGATTGTTACACCGTAAGCATTGTCCTTGAGCTCCCAGATAGAAAGCAGATAGACCTCTTCCCAACGGCTTAGCAAGCTCATCTCCGTCATCGAATTTCACCTCTTTCACCTATTTATACTGTAATCTTATACAAATGGTTTACATTTTTTTTATTTAATGGGGACGGGCCACAGCAACTAGTTGAAAATAAATAGATTAGTCCAATAAGTCTTCCAAAAATATTTCTTAGCGCAACATTTTGGGCCCAAAATGAACGTTTTAAGGTCTCTCTAGGAAAATCCCTTCAATCACCTTGAACCTTTCCTCGCTACACGTTTGACCTCTGCCGATTCCTATGATAAAACTTGTGACGCTTTATCGGAATCGAGATGGCAGAGCTAAAAAAAGACATCCGTCTCTACGGCCTGACCATGGTGGCAATCGGTTCGTGTATCGGTTCGGGAATCTTCCTCACTCCCTCCCAAATTGCGCATTATCTTCCTTCGCCTCTTTGGATTTTGCTCGTGTGGGCCTTGGGGGGCATAATTACGGTGACCGGGGCTCTCACATTTGCCGAACTCGGCTCCATGTTTCCCCAAGCGGGTGGTGTTTATGTTTATCTCAAAGAAGCATACGGTGAACTCTTCGGATTCCTCTATGGGTGGGCCTATCTTTTAGTCATCAATTCAGGGGCCATTGCCGCCCTCAGTATTGCCTGTGCCTATTACCTGGCCTTTATCTTTCCTTTGGATGAAACGGGGATCAAGATCACAGCAATTATCGCTCTTATCGTTGTAACGATCGTCAACATTCTTAGAGTTCGTGTGGCCGAAGTTTTTACCAATGTCTTTACAGGGCTAAAGCTTTTGGGGATTGTTCTTGTTGTTGTCATTGGAATTTTTTGGGGGAAAGCAGGGCCGGATCTGTTCCATGCACACAACTCGGCTTCTACTGGGAGTTTGCTTTCTGCCTTCGGATTGGCTCTAATAGGGGTTCTTTGGTCTTATGGCGGTTGGCAACACGCATCATACGTTGCCGGAGAAGCCCGCGATGCCAAGCGAACGATCCCAAGAGCCATGATCCTCGGTGCTCTGGTGGTAGCTGCGGTTTACCTCCTTGCCAATGTGGCTTATCTCTTCATGCTCCCGATCGGCACGATCGCCGCTTCCAACAGCCTCGCAGCGGAAGCCATCTCCACGATACTTCCCTTCGGTGGGGTTTTGATCGCCCTTTTGATCTCAATTTCCACCTTCGGAACCCTCGGTATATACACCCTCTCGGCCCCCCGCATATATTACGCCATGTCTCGTGACGGTCTCTTCTTTAAAAAACTCGCCTGGGTCCACCCGCGCTTCCGAACTCCGGTCAACGCCATACTCGTTCAATCAATCTGGGCCGTGGTCCTGCTCCTTTTCTGGGGAACCTTTGAGGACCTCATCACCTATGTAGTTTTCACCGATTGGATTTTTTTCGGATTAACCGCCTTCGGGATCTTTATCCTCAGACGCAAACGCAAAGACCATCCACGGCCCTACAAAACCTTAGGTTATCCCCTAGTGCCCCTCATATTCATCTCTATTACATTCTTCTTCGTTCTCAATTCTCTTCTTGAAAAACCCCTGCACGCATGGGGAGGATTGACCCTTCTAATTCTCGCCCTTCCCGTGTTTTACACCTTTAAGAAACGACGGGGGAGAATCAAGTCCGTATAGATTTCTTTAACCGGAAAAGAGATCACCTGAGGAGAAATGCGGCTCGCTCGTTAAGTTGATCCCGAGTTTCCTAAGCCCGGCCTCATCCCCGGGCGGAGGAATATGAGTGAGATGTGCCTCTGTTCCTCTGAGTTCTGGCAGCTTTTTCATTGCCAATTCAGCTGCGGGATTTGAGGCCGCACCGATGCTCAAACTAATCAGGGTCTCGACAAGATTCAGGCTCGTTGATTTCAATTGAAGAGCATCTTTTTTGAGATTGCTCACGGATCCGATAATATTGTCTGGAAGTATAGAAATCCTGTCCGGGATCTCTGCAAGATGTTTTATAGCTCGCAAAACTAAACTGGATGACGCGTGAAATAGAGGCGAATTGTTACCTTTGATGATCGTTCCATCCGCAAGTTCGAGGGCGGCACCACAATATAATCCTTTGTGGCCTTTCTTTTTTTCTTTGGCCTCCTCAGCGGCTTCCATTGCCGGCACAACAACTCTCCTGCTCTCAGGGGTGATCCTGAGATCGTCCATGATCAATTTCACTCTCTTGACAGGAGTTTTATCCGAGAAACCCATGGCATGCTCACACGAATAACGATAGTACCGGCGAATAATCTCCTGAATGGCTGCCTCTTGGACGATATCATCATCGATAATCCCACAGCTTGCCCGGTTTACACCCATATCCGTCGGGGATTTGTAAAACGATTCTGCATCGGTCAATCTCTCCAGAATCCGTCTCAAAACAGGAAATACTTCGACATCCCTGTTGTAGTTGACAGCAGGTTCGCTATAGGCATCCAAATGAAAGGAATCTATGAGGTTGAAGTCTCCAAGGTCGGCCGTTGCCGCCTCATAGGCAATATTCACCGGGTGTTTCAGCGGTAAATCCCATATGGGGAAGGTTTCGAACTTCGCATAGCCGACATGGATACCTCTCTTGTGATCATGATACATTTGGGATAGACACGTCGCTAGCTTACCACTCCCGGGACCGGGACCTGTGACCACAACCAAAGGTTTCTCTGTCGGGATGTGCTCGTTCGCCCCATACCCCTCTTCACTGACGATCAGATCCACATCGGTTGGATATCCTCGGGTGAACTTATGTGTAAAGACATTGAAATTTCTGCGTTCCAATTTATTTTTGAAGATTTTGGCAGCCAGCTGATCCTCGAAACGCGTAATAACAACACCCCGTATGGGTAGATCCCACTCTCTCAGATCATCTATGAGCTTTAACGCATCCGCATCGTATGTGATCCCGAAATCGGCGCGGATCTTCTTCCGCTCGATATCTCCGGCATATATACAGATCAAGATCTCGGCGTTATCTTTCAACTTCTGCAGCAGTCGCATTTTCACATTGGGATCGAATCCGGGAAGAACTCTTGCGGCATGGTAGTCGAACAAAAGTTTGCCCCCAAATTCCAGATAGAGCTTATTGTCGAATGAACTCACTCTTTCCAGGATGGCTCGTGTTTGTTCATCCAGATACTTTTCGTTATCGAAGCCGATTTTATTATTCACGAGAACTGCTCTTGCACCGATTGAATCAATTGTGGGAATAATATGAAAATTGAAGAAAATTATCAAGCAGAGGAACTATCTCTTTGAAAGTATGACCGACCCCTCAATCAAATCGCTTAGGCGGATGGCGGTGCAAAGTTGCCTGTTCGTATGCGTAGGCGATTCTGATCAAATTGGGTTCATCGAAGTTTCGCGCCACGATTTGCAGTCCTGCGGGAAGGTCATCATACGTGTAACCCATGGGAATGCTGACTCCCGGCATTCCCGTATGCGGCGGAATAAGCTGGCTGTTGTCGCCGGCCGGGCTTTTGAAATCGGCCAATTTCCGGGGAGGATTGTTCCACGTCGGGTAGATTATAAAGTCCACGTTCTGGTCGGCCATCGCTTTGAACACAGCCTCCCGAAAGACAACATTCTTCGGCTCCGTATAGATGTCTTTGCAAGCCGGTTCCTCTTGGATCGGTACCTCCAGAGCACGGAAGATCCGCATCTTGTTGGGTACAGCAAAGAGCCCCTTGTTATAAACCTCGAGCAAGTTTTTAATGGGGGCGTTATCGCCCAACGAAGCCAAATAATTATTGAGGTCATGCCGAAACATATCGCACCATATTCCAGTCGTAAGTCTTCCAAAATTGGGAATGACAAATGGATCCACGATTTGGGCTCCGGCTTGCCTGATGTCTGTGATCGCTTGCTCAAAAAGAGCGACCACTTCCGAATCAGCTGTCGACATGTCCGTATAGAGGCGAAAAACTCCGATGTGTGCACCGTCTAGTCCATCTCTGTCGAGGAATTGTGTGTAGTTTTCCGGGATCTTTCCTTCACTTTTTTCTGTGATGGGGTCATTCGGGTCGTAGCCGGCGATCACTTCCAGCACCCGGACAGCATCTTCAACGGTCCGGCACATCGGGCCTCCGATATCGTTCCGTAGATAAAGGGGGATGATGCCGTCTCGGCTGGTCAGCCCCATTGTAGAACGGATCCCGACCAGACAACAATGGGATGACGGTCCGCGTATCGAATTCCCCGTATCCGTTCCCAATCCCACTGCTCCGAAATTCGCCGCCACAGCCGCCGCCGTGCCGCCGCTCGAACCTGCCGGAACTCTGTTGAGATCATAGGGATTGGCGGTCACTCCGGCCGTTGAACTCAGCGTCTGATAGGGACTGAAGGCCCACTCTGCCATGTTGGATTTAGCCAGGATGATGGCTCCCGCCTCACGAAGCTTTTGCACCTGATAGGCATCATCCGGAGGGATGAACCCCTTGAGCGCCATAGAGCCACCGGTCGTCTGCATGTCGTATGTTTCATAGTTATCTTTGACGATCACGGGAATTCCGTGAAGTGGCCGCAAATTTCCCGT
>JASFEP010000305.1:0-5649 GCA_050124775.1 Candidatus Aminicenantota bacterium | reverse complement strand
AAAGGAAAAGTCAAGCTTTATACTCTCACCATTCCCGAGGGACTTACGCGCAGAGAGACAGCCCAACATCTCGAATCCGAACTGTCCATCGACAGTGCGGAATTTCTCGAGATAACCGAAGGAAAGGCACTGATCGGCGATTTGGATCCTGACGCCACGGATCTGGAAGGCTATCTCTTCCCGGAAACCTATGCTTTCCCAAAAAGTCCTGGCGCGAAGACAGTCGCTGTCGCCATGATCTCGCAGTTCCGAAAAGTCTTCGACGAGACATGGGCAAAAAGAGCCGAGGACATCGGCATGACCATCCGAGAGATCGTGACTCTCGCATCTCTCATCGAAAAGGAAACATCTCTTCCGGAGGAGAGGAGCCTAATTTCAGGCGTTTTTCACAACCGCCTTCGCATCGGGATGAAACTCGACTGCGATCCCACTATCATTTATGTCCTGAAAGAGGAAGGACGCTTCGATGGGCGGCTGAGAACCAAAGACTTGAAGCTCGAAACACCCTATAACACCTATCTGAACGGGGGACTTCCCCCTGGCCCTATTGCTAATCCCGGCAAGGATTCTCTCGAGGCGGCCCTCTACCCCGCCCAGGTCGATTACCTTTATTTCGTATCTAAAAATGACGGGAGCCATCACTTCAGCCGGTCTTTTCGTGAGCACCAAAATGCGGTCAATAAGTATCAGAGAAATCGTTAAAATCAAAGGTTCCCATAGTCAAATATCAGTAGAAAAAAAGTCGGAGTTTTGCTATAGTATGGTTTTCAAAATTTGAATTTTACCCGTTTGCGAAATTTAAATCAATAAGAGAGCAGTGCTGTTGTTCTCAAGGAGGAATCATGAATATTAAAACCCACACATGCGCAATCTTATTTGTCGGACTCATCTTGAGTTTTGTCATGGCTCCATGTCTTATCGCACAAGAAGATCAGGAAAAAAAACAGTCTGAAGCTGTCTATATCCCCAAAGAAGTCAAAGAAGTTTTCGAAGCGGGAAAGGACAACCGAGAGCCTCGTTTGGATATTCCATTCACCGTGTTCAAGCATCTCTATCTACCGGCCCGGCAGAACATGCACGCGGTTTTTTTCTTCAAGGTCAAGAACTCAGACCTCGGTTTTGCCCCCTTGACACCGACAGGAGAAACCCCGGAGAAAAAAGAAGAAGCCGTAGAATCCGCCGGAGACACAGCCGTACAGCTCCAATCCAAAGCCCATTGTTTCCTTCAGTTCAATCAACTGGATGGAAATTTTGTCAAGGAGATCTACATTCCCGTCCAGCTCCAAGCAGATGGGTCCGCCTACGATCCCGAAGCGGAAGGAACTTATACCACGGGTTATCCTCTGCCTTCAGGCAAGTATCTACTCTCTATGGCGATCACTTCTTTTGAGCTGGACAAGATCGGAACACAGTACTTTGAATTTACGCTTCCGGATCCCACCACATTCACAGATACTCTTGATACGACACCCGTCTTTTTCGTAAAACAGCTGAACAGAATGTCCTCTGCAGAGATGAAGGCGGAGATCCATAAAGATTACTTCACCTATGCCGTCCTTCAGATCACGCCGAATCATGATAAAGTTTTCAGCCCGAAGGACAACCTGGATATCTTCTTTTTTATCTTTGGCGCTCAGCCCAACGAAACCAATCAATTCGACATCGATGCGACGTACTCTGTGATGCAAGGGGACGAGGCAATTATCAAATTCGCCGGAACGAAATACGATGCGCCGATCATCAGCCAACCTCTCCCCCTCAAAAAGACCGTTGTCATTCAAACACAAGAAGGAGATCAGGTATCCGAGAAAAAAGAGCAGAAAGACCTGGATCCTGGCGCTTACACACTAAAAATCGAACTCAAGTGCAACATTTCCGGAAAGACAGTCGCCAAATCTGTAGACTTTACTGTGGAGACCGAATAGATCTCGTCAACACAATCTGCGTGTGTTCGAATTCTCTTTCGAGGGAGAAAAACTGCCTTCGAAAAAATCGTTAGCTTGAAGATTCAGCTTCGATTAGATAAAATTAAAGTGGAAATCCGATGAAAAAATTGCTGCCGGTTTTTCTTTTGTTCGTGCTTGCTGTCTCACACTTCAGTTGGGGCCAGACTAAAAAAAAACCTGAGGAACTCTCCCCAAGATTCAGGAAATGGCTGGAAGAGGAAGTCGTCTACATAATTTCTTCCAAAGAGAAAGACATCTTCCTCCAGCTGGCAACAGATCGGGAAAGGCAGATATTCATCGACGCATTCTGGAGGATCCGCGACCCGAATCCTACCACACCGGAAAACGAATTCAAGACCGAACATTACCAGAGGATCGCATACGCGAACAAAATGTTCGGCCGAGACACGCCCGGCGAAGGATGGCGAACAGAGATGGGGCGGATTTACATCATCCTGGGAGAACCCAACTCGATCGAACGGTATGAGAACGAGAGTGAAGTCAAACCCATGATCATCTGGTTCTACCAGGGAAAAATCGAGATGGGACTCCCGAACTCCTTTAACGTTGTTTTCTTCCGGCAAGAAGAATTCAGGGATTGGGAGATCTACAGTCCCATTGTCCATGGACCTCATAAACTCTTGCGCTTTTTTGCCGGCGATCGGATCAACATCGAAGCCGCCTACAAACAGTTGTATGAAGTCAATCCCAGCATCGCGAAGGTTTCCATGTCTTTGATCCCTCACGATCAAACAAGCCTGACTTCCCCTTCTATGGCTTCCGATATCTTGATATCCCGCATCTTCGAAACGCCCAAAAAGGTGGAGGATGAATATGCCGAAAAGCTCTTGAAATACAAAGATATCATCGAAGTGGAGTATACGGCAAACTACATCGGAAACGATAACTTCGTTCAGACCATTCAGGATGAGAAGGGACTGTTTTTGGTGCATTATCTCATCGAACCAAAAAGATTGTCTCTAGAATTGTACGAAGGTTCGTATCACACAACTCTCGAAATCAGCGGCCAGGTAACCGACCTCGAAGGAAAAACCATCTACCAGTTCGACAAGTCGCTTCCGCTCCAGTTTAATAGGAATCAATTCGATCAGATCAAGTCCAAACTTTTCAGCTACCAGGATGCGTTCCCGATGGTGGAGGGGACGTATCACTTCCATCTCCTGATGAAAAACAGAGTATCTAGGGAATTCACGTCTTTCGAAAAACAAATAGTCGTGCCATCGACGGTCAAATTCCAGATGAGTCAGCTGTGTCTCGCTCACACAAAAAAACAATCGCCCTATGCCGGCCAGATCAAACCATTTAAAATCAAAGAGCAGCAGATTTATATCTCGCCCAAGAAAGATTTCTCTAAAGAGGAAAATCTTCATGTGTACTTCGAACTGTACGGTGTCCCGGATGGAATACGCATGGATGGAAAAGTGAGGGTGGCCATCTTAAAAAGCGATCAAGTGATCCAGGAGCAGACAAGAGAGGGTACGCGATGGACGCAGGACGACAAGTTTCTGGTATCCTTTCCGCTCAATGACATGTCTCCCGCGAATTACGCCATCAGGGCTTCGGTTTTTAACGGGGACGGGAACGAAGTGCTATTCGAACAGGAATTTTTCTACATCTCCCACCGTCTCTCTCTGCCCCGGCCCTTCATCAGCACCGAACTTCTGGCCCCGCCTGACAATGCGGCTTACGATTATATTTTAGGTGGACAGAATTTCAACAGGGGCCAAATACAGAGAGCCAAAACACTGCTCGAGCGAGCTTACCGGAAGGAACCCATCAATCTCAAGTATGCCCTCGGATATGCCCAGGTTCTGTTCCAACTCAGGAGGCATCAGGAAGTCCTGGATATCCTCACTCCTTTCGTTCAGAGAGAAGAACCAAAGCATGAGGCTTACAACCTTATCGGACAAAGCTATCAGATTCTTGGACAATACGCCCAGGCAATTGAGAGCTATCAGGCCTATCTCGCCCATTTTGGGACGAATCTGAGAGTTTTGAACGATCTCGGTGAGTGTCATCTCCGGTTGGGAAACCGGGAAGACGCTCTGGTCGCCTGGAAGAAATCGCTCGAGCTCGATCCCGATCAGAAAGAAATCCAGGAAAAGGTCAATACACTGGAGGAAAAAAAAGAATGATCAAAATAAATCAAGTCTATGGGGCATGCGTTATCCTGGCACTTTTCCTGGGATCGTTCGGCTGCTCATCCGCTGCGAGAGCGAATCTGGACCCTGAGAGCGAGGCGTTCCTCTCCAGTGTCAGGTACATCATAACCAAGGATGAAAAAAAGGATTTTCTCAACCTTCCCCCCTCAGAGAGGCCGGCGTTCATCGAAGAATTCTGGAAGAGAAGGGACCCGAGTCCGGAGACCGAGTTCAATGAGTACAGAAAAATGTATTATCAACGGATCGAAGAGGCGAACAGCCTCTTCAGGGATGGATTGGGCGAAGGCTGGCTCCAGGACAGGGGACGGATCTACATCTTGCTCGGTCCTCCCGATTCGCGGCAGCAATATCCCAGAGGCTACACTATGTACGACCTCCCCACAGAGGTATGGATGTACGGTTTCTACTCCATCATTTTCGTCGACCAGGATTGGAACGGAAATTTCGAGCTCGTCAAAGGAGGGGCTTACAACCTCGCCCAGATCATGAGGACCCAGATGGCATGGAAACCAAAAGTCTCTAGGGATAAGGTCGTGTTCGACACCAGCGGTGACATCGAAGTTTTCAAAGAGGGAGACCGGCAGCGAATTCTGGTGAAAATCCCCTACCGCAACATCTGGATGAAAGCCGAAGGAGAAAACTTGGAGACAACCATAATTGTGGAGATCCAAATCACCAATGCCGAAAATCAGGAGAAGGTCTGGGAATTCAAAAAAGATTATGATATATCCGTGAAAGAGTCGGAACTGGAAAAAATGTACGACGAGGATTACAAGATAGATGTACCAGTCGAGCTTCAGGAGGGAAGTTACACGATAGACGTTTTTCTGGAAAATGCGACCGACGCAAAAAAGATCGCAAAATCGTTGAAGTTTCGCCTCTGATGGATCGATGTGAACAGGAATTAAGCATAATGCGGTTCATGGAACTGAGGATGGTCTTTTGAAGGGAGGGATTTATGACTTTTTCAAAGCGATTGATTTTTGTTTTTTTTATTCTATTCCTTTGTGTGAGTTTCTCTGGCCTGGGGGGCCAGGTCAGGGGGCTTGCCAGGATCAGCGGAAAAGTTTTCGATGAGGCCGAAAATCCGATCCCTGATGCCACTATCGTGGTGCAATCCATAGAGGTTGCAGGAAAAAGAACGGAAAAATTTGAAAAAACGACGACAACTGATGATGAAGGAGAATGGAAACTTTCGGGTTTGCCCAGCGGTTATGTCAAGGTCGAGGTCTCTGCTCCCGGTTTCATCCCCACATCCAAAAACGTGGAAGTCAGCCAGATCAACATCAACCCACAGATCATCCTCTACCTGAAAAAGGCCGAAGAGTTCATCGGACAGGACGAACAATCCTCTGCGATGTTCGAAGAGGGGAACGCTCTATTCGAGCAGGGAAAATACGATGAGGCCATAACGTTTTATCAGGATTTTCTGGCAAAAAACCCTACCGCTTACCAGGTTCGTTTCAATATCGGTAATTGCTACAGGGAAAAGAAAGATCTCGAAGCCGCGCAGCAGGAAT
>JASFEP010000304.1:0-5652 GCA_050124775.1 Candidatus Aminicenantota bacterium | reverse complement strand
AACAAGTCCAGGTATCTCCGCATGGCAACGTTGCAGCTTTCAATATTGGGCCAGGGGTCGCCTTTTCTCGGAGTCGTGGTCGGACCCTTTAAAGTGACATGACATTTTTTTATCTCTTCCAGCACATCATCGGGGATCGATTTGTTGTGCGCTGACCGATTTTCGATGGTGAGGCCTTCGATGTCTCGGATCTCGATTTTTCCCGTCTCGATCTCATCTTTGAGCAGAAATTCCATGATGTTCCGTGACTCGGCTGCGATGAAAGGGCCTATCCCGTCCCCGCCAAGGATTCCGATAATGATTGGCTTGACTTTAGTGAAATCAATCCATTCAACCGGCTCTTTCATTCGTTCGACACGGGCGAGCTGTTCGACTACAATCTCGTTGAAGTGTTCTTTCGCTCTCTCGGTGATTGCATTATCCATATGATTATTCCTCCGTATTGAATATAAAATGAAAAAAAATATTATAACTTTTTATGCTTAAAATCAACTCACTTTCTGAAATTAATGAATATCCTTTGTCCAAAATATAATATTTGGATGTCCTGCGCATATGAATTTGAACTCTAAAGGTATTCTGGTATATATTATTGGCTCAAATGCCGGTGAAGAAAATGAGGATGAGAAGTTTCAAAGGGAGATCTTTGGGTAGGTTGGGTCGGTTCGCCTGCAAGGTAAAAGATGCTGCCAATTCATATGAGGTAATTAGTTTTTTTGTAGAGTTGGCAGCAGATTTTATAAAAAAATTAGCATGGATTATTCACGGACCGAAGTCGCTGCAAAGGCGAAGCAGTGGCCCATGAAGATGTAGTGAACTACCTCGAAGGGGCTACAATGAAGGCTTTGGTGTGAGGTCGGTTCGCCTGCAAGGTAAAAGATGCTGCCAATTCATATGAGGTAATTAGTTTTTTTTGTAGAGTTGGCAGCAGATTTTATGAATAATGCATGAGGAATAGGGAGAAAGAATTATGCTGGATAAGTACTTCAAAAATGAACAGGAGAGAGAAGCACTGGGAATTCCTCCCTTGCCCCTAAGCCCTGACCAAGCGGGTGAACTCTGTCGTCTCCTTGAAAATCCGCCCCAGGGGCATGAGCGTCTTCTCCTGGATTTGTTGCAGAACAGAATCTCTCCAGGGGTCGATCCTGCAGCCAAAGTCAAAGCGGAGTGGCTCAGCAAACTGACCCATGGAAGTGTGTCGTCTCCTATCTTGGAAAAAAAGAGGGCTGTGATGTTACTGGGTACAATGCTGGGGGGTTTCAATATCGAACCTCTGATAGCTCTGCTCGAAAATTCGGAATTGGCTTCTGAAGCGGCCGAAGCATTGAAGGGAACGATACTCGTCTACAATGCCTTCGACAGGATAGTAGACCTAGCTAAGGACAACCCTTATGCGAAGGACGTTTTAGAATCATGGGGAAGGGGAGAGTGGTTTCTATCAAGACTCGAGTTCCCGAATAAACTCCAACTCAAAGTTTTTAAGGTCGAAGGGGAAACGAACACCGATGATCTATCGCCGGCGAAACATGCGTGGAGCCGGCCAGACATTCCTTTGCATGCACTTTCTATGGGGGAAACCCGGTTTCCTGGTGGCATCGATACCATAAGGGAATTCCGTGATGAGGGACAACAAGTCGTTTTTGTGGGAGATGTTGTCGGGACTGGATCGTCCCGCAAATCGGCTACGAATTCTTTAATGTGGCATATTGGAGAGGATATTCCCTATGTTCCTAATAAACGCCGCGCCGGAGTGGTTCTCGGAGGGCTCATCGCTCCGATCTTTTTCAACACCGTAGAGGATTCGGGGGGATTGCCGATCATGTGTGATGTGACTCGCCTGAAAACCGGCGATGTCATTTGGCTCGATAGTGAAGCAGGTCGGATCACCGATGAACAAGGGGAGACATTGGCCACTTTCGAATTAGAGCCATCGACCCTTCAGGATGAATATCGGGCAGGGGGGCGTTTGTTTTTGATGATCGGACGCGCCCTAACAGAAAGGGCCCGAGCCGCTCTCGATATGCCTGAAGCGGATTTTTTCACTCAGATAGAGAATCCCATACCCAAAGATGGTCAGGGTTACACACTGGCCCAAAAAATTGTCGGGAAAGCCTGTGGTGCAGCGGGGGTCTTACCTGGGTCCGCATGTGAACCGAAGATGACGACTGTGGCTTCGCAGGATACCACAGGTCCGATGACCGCGGATGAACTGAAAGAATTGGCTTGCATGGAGTTCCAGGCAGATTTTTTCCTTCAGACATTTTGTCATACAGCGGCCTATCCCAAACTGGCAGATGTGAACATGCATAAGTCCTTATCAGAGTTTATCATAGATCTGAAGGGGCTTGCCCTTAGGCCGGGTGATGGCGTACTCCATACATGGCTCAATCATTTTCTCGTGCCAGACACTATGGGAACAGGAGGGGATTCTCATACGCGCTTTCCCATAGGCTTGAGTTTTCCGGCAGGCTCGGGGCTTGTGGCGTTTGCCGGAACCCTGGGGAAGATGCCCTTAGATATGCCCGAATCCGTGCTCGTTAAATTCAAGGGGCAGCTCAATCCTGGCATCACTCTGAGAGATGTGGTCAACGCCATTCCCTATTTTGCCATTCAAAAAGGTCTACTGACAGTTGCAAAGGAGGGTAAAAAAAATGTTTTTAACGGACGCATTCTCGAGATGGAGGGCTTGCCCGAACTTCCTGTCGAACAGGGTTTCGAACTTACAGATGCTACTGCAGAGCGTTCTGCCGCCGGAGGGACTATTGCTATCTCCGCAAAAAGTGTGGCAGATTATCTAAAAAGCAATGTCGCCCTGATGGAAAAGATGATCGAGGAGGGCTACCAGGATGCCGACGTTTTACGGCGTCGCATCAAAGCCTGTCAGGAATGGGTAGACAACCCGACGCTGCTTCGCAGAGATGAAACAGCTGAATATGCAGAAGTTATCGAGATCGACCTGAGCGAGATCCATGAACCGATCCTGGCATGTCCCAATGACCCGGATGATGTCAAGATTTTGTCCGAAGTTGCTGGGGATCCCATAGATGAGATCTTCATAGGCTCTTGTATGACCAACATAGGACATTTCCGTGCGGCGGGCAGGATCTTCGAGGGCGAGGGGTATCTGGATACACGAATTTGGCTGACTCCTCCTACCAAGATGGACAGGGCGCAATTGATCAGGGAAGGGTACTATAACATTTATGCCAGTGTGGGTGCTCGGACAGAAATATCAGGTTGCTCTCTCTGTATGGGAAATCAAGCCAGAGTTCGTCCAGGGGCCACAGTCATATCCACCTCCACGCGGAATTTTGACAACCGCATGGGGGACGGCGCACGTGTTTACTTAGGTTCGGCAGAGCTTGCTGCGGTCGCCGCCCTTAATGGGAAGATGCCGACTCCAGAGGAATATTTTTCTGCTATGGAAAAAAAAGTGATCCCGAATAAAGAAGAGATCTATCGATACCTGCTTTTCCATGAGTTGGGAGACTTCGCACTTGACTACTGAATAAAAAATATAAGTAAGGGCCGATTCAGAACCACCCAGACCTGCGAGCGGCAAACCGCGACCATGAATTGTTCAGGCTATCGGATATTTCATTCAAAAAATTCATTTTTAAGGAGGGGGAATGATAGCATTAGAGGGAAAAAAGGCCTTGGTAGCAGGAGGTTCGAGGGGATTCGGTTCCATTTTCTTCGCATAATGGGGACTTGCGAAAGTGAATGGTTTTTGTTACCGTAGATTACAGGCAACCAGGAGGCTAGTATGGAGGAAGAAATAGGGAAGATCACTCACTATTTTTCCAAAATCAATGTTGGGGTAATTGAAATAACCAAAGAAGACCTTCAATTGGGAGACACCATCCACATTAAAGGGCACACGTCCGATTTTTACCAGAAAGTCCAATCTTTGCAGGTGGAGCATAGCCCTGTTGATACCATAGGGGTTGGAGAATCGGCAGGATTGAAGGTGGAAAGCCCTGTTCGAGAGAATGACTTAGTCTTCAAAGTGACAGAGGAGTGATCAATATAGACCATCTATCCTGAAGAATGATTCTGATAGCATCTGGCATCGCTTCAAAAGACGTATCTTTTTAGGATGTATCAATGGAAACTAAGCGTATCAGGATTCTCATAGCCAAACCCGGATTGGATGGGCATGATCGGGGAGCAAAAGTCATCTGTCGGGCTTTGCGTGATGCGGGAAATGAAGTCATTTACACAGGCTTGAGGCGGACACCCGAAGAGATCGTCCATGCAGCTGTTCAAGAGGATGTTGATGTCATCGGCTTGAGTATCCTGTCTGGTGCGCATACTGTGCTTTTTCCCAAGATCATGCGACTGTTGAAGGACCATGGTGTTGCAGATATTAAAGTGATTGCCGGCGGGATCATTCCGGAGAAGGATATTCACGCATTGGAAAAAATCGGGATCGAAAAGGTTTTTGTGCCGGGGTCTTCGACAAAAGAGATAGTGGATTGGGTTCATAAGAATTGTGGCCCATCACCCGGAAATGAATAAATCGCTTGACATCGATGTGTGAATTTATATGATATTTAACAGGTAAAATTCATGGCGAGTAAATTCTTATCTTTGATAATTATCCCTCATCACAAAGGGAGGCGAAGGGCCCTTACTTTCTCGAGAAAATCTCTGAAGATTCTGAGCGGTATCGCAGCTTTGATATTCATCGTTCTGATGGTTTTTCTCGTTGATTATTTCATGATGAGGGGATTGCGTAAGGAATACAAGACGTTATGCGCGGCTAAGGAGGAACAGGAGACGACGTTACAGAGGTATGAAAAATCCATAGATGAACTCAATGCCAAAATCGATGAATTCGAGAGTTATCGCCAGAAGCTGAATGTGATGGCGGGTTTAAAATCTCAAGAGGTCATTGAAATAGAGCCAGGCCTTGGGGGGGGTGAAAACGGACAGGAAATTAGCCTTCCGGAGTCCGATCATCAGATGAATCTGAACAGGCTCGAAGACATCAACAAAAAAGCGGATGGTATCGAGACCAATCTCAACACCCTCACTAATTTTTATGAGAATCAACTGCTGGAGCTGGCTGCAACACCCAGTATTTCCCCGACGAAGGGATATTGGGCATCGCCCTTCGGCTGGCGAGACGACCCTTTCACAGGAAAACGGACTTTTCATCCGGGTGTCGATATAGCGACTCACAATGGAAATCCTGTCTTAGCAACAGCAGATGGTTTGATCTTATCCACCCAGACAGATAGGATCGGGGGAAAAACGATCAAGATCAGCCACCCCAACAGTGGATATGTGACGATCTACTGCCATTTGAGCAAGTATTTAGTGAAGCCTGGTCAGAGAGTCAAAAGAGGGGATACGATCGGCTTGGTAGGAAAGACGGGCAGAGCGAGGGGACCCCACGTCCACTATGAAGTCCGCCTTAATGGAAAACGGCTTAATCCGTGGTATTATATCCTCGACAACTGAGCTGGATTATTCATAAAAGTCGTTGACAACCCTTTATCAAAAAATTCAGTTATTTACTGTCAACTCCTTATACCCTGCAGGCGAGCTGATCTTACCGCACCTGCTTCGTTGCGGCCCATTCGAAGTGAACAAGCACATCTTCATGTGCCGACGCCTTGCACCTGCGGCAACCTCAACTCGTGA
>JASFEP010000303.1:0-5682 GCA_050124775.1 Candidatus Aminicenantota bacterium | reverse complement strand
CGTTTAAATAAGTTCCTTTTTTTTTGACATTGAGAAACTACACATATATGTGTAAATTTGAAAATGAGACGAGCAGAACTGGAGAAAAGATTGAAAAATCTAGGATGGGCCCTGGTACGACATGGACGCAAACACGATATCTGGACGGATGATGAGTATGAATGAGTCGTTCCACGATACAAAGAAATCAATGAATACACAGCAAAGGCAATGCTCAAGAAAGAGGAAGGGGACTACAGATGAAGCTTGCTGGACGCGTATTTAAATGCGGAAAATACTGGGCCATAGAAGTCCCCATTCTTGATGTCGTTACACAGGGGCGCACGAAAAAACACGCCTTTGATATGATATTTGATGCAATCGAAGCCCTCGTTAATAAAAAGGGTTTTCAAATTGAACTGTTCCCGGGAAGGAATTCCTATTTTGAAGTCGGTTCGAATGAAGTAACTACTTTAACTGCATTTTTATTGCGCCGGCAAAGAATCAAACATGGCCTGACACTTGTCGAAGTCACAAAACGATTGGGTGCCAAATCGCACAATACATATGCCAGATACGAACAAGGAAAATCTGTTCCCACGATCGAAAAATTCAACCAGCTCTTGTCCGCGGTCTCTCCAAATAGAGATTTTGTATTGGCAGAAAGCCAAATAGACTAATTGAAAATTGGATGCGACAACGAACGCAAATTGACACTGACTGGAAATTGTGAGAATTTTGTGGCAACCATATGGTGATTAGAGGAATTCATGCTGTGAAATCCAAAAATTCTTTCATATTTGCAATCCTTTTCCCGTTTGTTTTCTCTCTGCTGGCTTGTCGGTCGTCTACTGTGAGCAGCGAAATACTGGAAGGAGTGACGGAACCAAGCCTTCGGTCAGAGCGGGAGGAATTGGAATTCATCCGAGGGAAAGCACTGAGCATGACACAGAACAACCAGGGATTTTGGGAAGCTGAGTTTATCCATGGTATTGTCATGATTTATATCCCGTCGGGGAATTTTATTATGGGAAACGATAAACTGCATAAAGACATAAGTGGCAGCCCGGCTGCACCTCAGCACAACGTCACACTCTCCGGGTATTGGATAGGAAATACTCCCATAACCAAAGGACAGTTCAGAGTATTTGTAGAAGAGACGGGGTATATCACTTCTGTTGAAAAACCAGGCCACGAAGGCCCCTGGGTCTACGCTTTTGAGGAGAAAGGATTCATCACCATCCCCGGATTTCACTGGGACAATGCTTTTTCCCAAGTGACAGCCCGTTTTCCTCATGTCCAGATCGATGATTCCCATCCGGTCTCCTGTGTCAGCTGGTACGACGCTATAGATTTTTGCCAATGGCTCTCATCGAAAACAGGCGTGAATTTCAAGCTGCCGACAGAAGCCGAGTGGGAATATGCCGCCCGTGGGGATGATCAAAGACCATATCCCTGGGGGTTTGAAGATCCCGATGGGACACGCGCCAACTATGCAGATGAGGATTTTAATGCTGTATTTCCCGACACAGGACAGTCCATCGTCCATTTTGGAGTGCACGACGGTTATGCCGCGACATCACCTGTGGGTTCTTATCCTGCGGGGGCCTCCCCTTTTGGTGCGCTGGACATGGCCGGGAATCTCACCGAATGGGTGCATGATTGGTTCGGCGAGTACGAGAAAAGACATTACACCAATCCCATCGGACCGAAGTCAGGCAAAGATCGAGTTATGAAAGCAGGCTTCTGGGCGGGATCGGCAGGGCGGTTCGGTCAAATACCTGATGAATTGATACATGGTCACAACATCCGTGCCGATGCCCGGCAGTACGACGATCCCGATAGTGCAGACGACCATCTCGGATTCCGCATCGCCATCGATTACATCATTCGATAGAAAAGAAGGATGCGAAGAAAGCCTCCTCGTTCCTCCGGGAAAAGAAGAAAATGCAATTTAAAGGTTTACTGTTTTTATATCATTAGGGCTTACATTTAATTTTAGGGGGTGTGAATATGAAAAGGACAAAATTTTTGCTGGTGTTTGTATCGTTGATATTCGTTTTGCAGGAATTGAGCGTGTTTGCACAAGAGGCCCGTTCGCGCTTTGAATTATTGAACCTGATCCGTAAGGATAAGTTCGATCTGGTGTTGCCAAAAGTAATGAGAGACAACAATGTGGATATGTGGATCCATGTTATCAGACGCGGTGATCCGGATCCCCTGGAATTGGACTTGGGCGGGAATGCAGGATACTTTGTCTTTACAGATCGTGGGGGCGATAGGATCGAGCGGGCCGTTTTAGGGATTGGCTTTTCTCGTATTGCCGATAAATCTGTCTATGACATTATCACTGAAGAAAATCTCTATGGAGAGGATCAAATTCCGATGTGGAAACCATCGGATTTGACGGAATTTGTTGCTGAACGGGATCCCAAGCGTATTGCTGTCAACATGTCGGATTGGTTGACACATACGGATGGTCTTTCCCACACAGGGTATTTAAAATTGGTCGGGCTGCTCGGAAAAAAATATGCAGAAAGGCTTGTTTCATCCGAAACTGTCATCACAGATTTCAGAGTGAGGCGCGTGCAGACAGAGGTTATCGCCTTTGCTAAGGCCTGCGAGATCCAGAGGCAGATTATGGAAACCGCATTGAAGAGCATAAAACCAGCTGTCACAACGAGAGAGGAGCTCGCCTGGTGGGCACAGGATAAGTTGTTAAAGCACGGACTTCCCATGTCTTACCTTGGAGCGAGTATGCCGGGAATAAGTCACTCCGAGGTATCAGACAGATCGGAAACCAGTAAACTGGATTATGCTTTCCAGCGGGGTGATCTGATCTCGTGGGATTGGGGAATTAAATATCTCAACTTCGGCACTGATTACAAGCGCAAAGCCTATATCCTCAAAGAAGGAGAGACATCACTCCCTTCAGGATTACAGCATGCATGGGATCGGGGATTGAAAGCCCGTGAGATCATCCGCACAACATTCAAATCAGGACACACAGCCGGTGAAATTTTAAAGATCGTTTCAAAGGCCATCGAAGACGCAGGATATGTGTATACGCCATATGTCAATAATTCCAGGAACAAAGAGATCATCGAAGCCCTGGGAGATTCTGAGGAATCGGGGTTTTCCATCGACTGTCATTGTGTAGGCAATACAGGAAACAGCCAGATTGCGGTCGGTCCTTCGATGGCTCCTTTCCGCAAAGGTCGTGCTCATCTGATCGTTCGGCCCAATAACCTCATTGCCTTTGAGTTTATGGTGCACACATGGATTCCCGAGTGGAATAGACGTCTCAGCATCAATTTCGAAGACAATGCGATCGTCACAGAACGAGGGATCGAGGCTCTCTATCCGCGGAACGAACAAATCATTCTGGTACGCTAACAGGATCTACATGACTTTGCCTCGGGCATACAAGAAAGGAAAATGCTTTCAATTCTATCATGGAAAATCGTCCGGTATTGAACATCCTGTGCGCCATAAAAGAACACTTTTTTATTCTCTTAAATTGCTTCTGTGGGGGAAAACTACAAAATCCATAGATGGCATATTTATTGCATACCCAATATCATGAGGTATCTCATTATGTGAGGTATAATATGGTTACTAAAACTCTTGTCGCAGCTTCAACAAAGCCTCTCATCTTATCGATCTTGATAAGTGGCGAGAGCTACGGTTATCAGATCATTCAACAGGTGAAGGAAATTTCCGGGGGAACTTTGGAATGGTCGGACAACATGCTCTATCCGGTTCTTCGGCGGATGGAGAAAGCAGGCCTCTTGGTTTCACGATGGAAAATTTCCGACGCCGGACGACTTCGCAGATACTACAAGATAACCGAGCAAGGTCGTGCAGAGTTGGACCTGGAGAGACGTCAATGGATGAATGTACACAAAGCCCTCTCCACACTATGGAAGCCTTTGCCCGCGTTGGAGTAAAGGTGGATTATCTACATCAATCGAGGAAATAAAAATGTTTAATCTTGAAAATGAGATTCGGAACTGGCGAAAAGCTCTCCGGAAGAGCGAAAATCTTGAGGATTCTGACATCGCCGAGTTGGAATCCCACCTCAGGGATGAGATCGACCATCAAATCGAGAGAGGTCTCGACGAGGAGGCTGCCTTTTCTGTGGCGCTGGAAAAGTCCGCTACGGCTCCCACCCTGAGAAAGGAATACGAAAAGGCAAAGCTTTATGAGAGAAGCCATCCGTTCTGGCATCCCTCCCGATTCATGCCTTCCCTCATATGGGGTTATATCAAGATCGTATCGAGGAAGATCAGACGTCAAAAAGGCTATTCTTTTCTTAACATTGCCGGGCTTTCCATCGGGATGGCATGCTGCATCCTTATGATCCTTTATATCCATTCGGAACTAAATTTTGACTCATTTCATAAAAATGCTGATCGGATATATGTTCTGGGTTGTAATTCAGAACGGGAAGGTTACGAATTCAGGGGGATAAGCAGCAATGCAACAGCCGCGGAAGTGCTTCAGGATGAATATCCGGAAGTGGTTCATGCCGTCAGATACGGATTCAAACCAGAAACATCCTTCAAGTATGAGGATAAATACTACAACATGAACCGCGTTATGTATGCCGATGAGAATGTTTTCGATGTGTTCACGTGGCCGATGATTTTAGGAAACCCCAAGACAGCCTTATCGGCTCCGCACAGCATTGTCCTTACAGAAGAGGTGGCCGAACAATGTTTTGGGGGCTCAGACCCCCTGGGCAAAGCTCTTGAATTCGGTGAGGGAGAAAACTTTTTTGTGACCGGGGTTGTCGCGAATGTTCCGGAGAATTCCTGGATCAGCTTCGACGCCCTTTGTTCGTTCCAAACACTCTATTCACAAAAACCGTTGACACCCTTATTGACCAGGTGGCTTTCTCATAATTATACGACATACTTGCTTTTAGAGGAGGGGGCCGACCCTGCAGCACTGGAGAGCAAATTCCCCGCTCTTCTCGAGAGATTCGCAGGCGATGAAATGAAAAAGAGAGGAGCGACAGAATCTTATTTTCTCCATCCCTTGAGAAAACTCTATTTGAATCCTCCCTGGACGGATCGCGGTCCCATATTCTATGTCTATATCTTCTCTTCTGTGGCAGTGCTGGTACTTCTGATTGCCTGTTTCAACTTCATGAATCTGTCCACAGCAAGAGCAGCAAACCGAGCCCGCGAGGTAGGGATGCGGAAGGTTCTGGGTGCATACAGAACAAATCTTATCAGCCAGTTTCTTTTTGAATCATTATTTTTCAGTTTTATCTCTCTTCTATTTGCCCTGTTGTTCGTCCAATTGATGCTATCCCCCATCAATTCATTGATCAACCGCACACTCAGTCTGAATGTCCGCGAATTGCCATGGTTGATACCTGGTTTCATCCTGCTGGCACTTTTTGTCGGATTGGCAGCCGGCAGCTATCCAGCTTTTTTTCTTTCCCGGTTTATTCCTGTGAAAGTTCTAAAAGGAAAATTGAGTTCTGCAAGGTCAAACACAAATCTGAGGCGTGGCTTGGTCGTTATGCAATTCACCATTTCCATAATTCTCGTGATCAGCACTGCGATTATCGTGCAGCAGCTGTTTTACCTGCAGCAAAAAGAAACCGGCTTCGACAAGGAAAATGTGGTGGTGATATCAGCCAGGGATAGAATCATCCGTGAATCGCTGGACGTCATTAAAGAGGAATTC
>JASFEP010000302.1:0-5691 GCA_050124775.1 Candidatus Aminicenantota bacterium | reverse complement strand
ACTGAGTTTCAGTGGAATAATGATCTGTTCCAAATATCTTATGGAAATATCTTCTTCTTTAGAGACATTCTTGAGAATCACTGGCTCCTGTCCCGCGTTATAATGAAGCGCCAGATTTAACATCAGCCGAGTTCCATACCGGCCTTTTGTTGAAAGCTTTATCATACCGATCTCCTTACTTGACTGAAATAATTCTGAATCATTTATTAATTGTCCGAAACATATATCCCGCTGTTTTCAATGTAACATTTGCCCCTGGATTGCCGAAGCATCCTATCGAGCAAAAATCGCATTCTCTCGGGAGAGCCTTAAAACTACAATTCCGCCAAACTACATAGAATTTGTAGTATAAATAGATATTATGAAAGAATCCTGGCTAATGTCAAGAAAATAAATCGGGTTTGTTAGAAAAGATGCGTTTATTTCGTTTGCGGTGCGAACAACTGAAGAGCTTCGAGAATCGCAATCACGCCTTGAGATGCATTTCCCTGTGCAAACGACTCCTTTGCTTCTGTTATCTTCCCTTTCATAGCCACAGCTAGCGGAGCTACCTCGCCGGCATCTGCGGTTTGTGCGCTCTTTTCCGGGGGTTTGATGAGACCGAGAGCATCTCTCACGTCTCCAACCGCATCGTTAAGATTTCCCACCTTAAAATTAGCTTTTGCCGAGGCAATATGATCTTCAAATCCTTCCGGCCATTGATCGCGAGGTTTGACCAGGAGGACAGAATCCAAAAGTAAACCGGCCCCCTCACTCACCCGCCCTTTTTCCAGATTTTTGACCGCCGAATCAAGGTTGTTCGCTATTGTTTGTGCGATCGCAGCCATCTTCCTGCCGCTGCCTTCCCCAGGGACATCTATCTGTTCGACCTCATCCTGTTTTTGACAACAAAAAAGAAAGAAAAGAAGCACTAAAATCGGTACCCACAGCCATTTTTTCATTTCCGGTCTCCTTTTTACTCCGATCAATCTTCTATTTAATCATACCTGCCGTATTCCAATTTTATTCAATCCGTTAGTCTACTCATAAGTATTTATTATCAGAAGGAGTTTTTACATAACTTTTGCTTGAAAGGCGACTATATCTTTTGCCAATATAATTTTGCTTTATTATAATGATACAACACCCGAAACGAGAATGAAAACTGTAAAACTTCCACCTTTGTGGTCTGTTTTGTTAAGTTTGGTCTTCCTATTCGCATTCACTATATACTGTAAGAAATCATCAACGGCTCCGGAAATCACTCCCCCAGAACAGGAGCTGACCTCGTTAACGATCGACTGCAGTCCGAGTTCGGGAGGGACAGATACAAATTTTACAGTGGTTATTCGCATCAATAATACCGACCGGGAGATAAAAGTATTCGGACTCGAGATGAAATTCGATGCCGATAAGCTGCAATTCAGGCGGATCGAAGACGGCGAGCTCACAGAGAGCTGGGCGGCCTTGGATGGCAATGAGATCAGTAGCGGAACCTTGAGAGTGGGGGGATTTATGGGCGCAGGAGATCCCATCACACAAGGGACCACAGGAAACATTGCCGAGGTAAAATTCAAGGTGATCGGCAGCAACTTCAATGACGGACAACAAAGTCAAATATGCATAGAAAGCTATACGGATGACATCGCCAGCCTGACACCCCTGCCATCATGCGCGAATTTCACCTTAAGAAAGTAACGTCACAAAGAGATATCAAATACATATTAAAGGGGTTATCAAATGAAATTGCATGTTGCCCGATTTGGCATTACGGCGGGTGTTATTTGGGGCGGCATCGTATTTTTCGTCGCACTCGGGAATCTGGTTTTGGCCGGATATGGAGAGGCATTCTTAAAGGTCGTCGATTCCATCTACCCCGGATATCATTTGGGACAATGGGGATTCGGCGGAGTTATCGTTGCCACTCTTTATGCAGCATTAGACGGGTTTATCATCGGGATTATTTTTGCCTGGCTCTACAATCTATTCCTGAAAGGTAAGAAAGCCTAACAGCGGCGGTAGCCGCCCCTGAATCAGTCGTCTCTGGATTGGACCGGGTGCTTGCAAATATTGAAATATGATCCTTTTTGCGTATGTAAGCAGAGAATCACCTGACCCTTGCATGTGAAAAAAATCACCCCAAAAGGCGATTGTGTTTTTGATGGGCTCTCTTCTACAATAGGATAGAAAAAGGCTAACTCAAGAAGACAGTTCTTGCAAATGGAAAGGAATAAGCCAAATAAAGGAGTAAGTCATGGCACTTAACAAAGAGCAAGAAGAAATATACAAAAAGGCGATGGATGAGGCGAAAAAGGAGCTGGACAGTGTAGATTCCAAGATGCAAGAGGAGATCCAAAAGGCCAGGCAAAAATTGGCTGAGCTCCAGGAATCGAAAAAGCATTATCGTCAGATTTACGAAGGAACAGCCCTGTTGTTAGGCATACAGGTCGAACCGGAGGAGGAATCGGATCTTTCCCAAGACGAAGAATCCTCCGAAGAGAAAAAAGGAAAAGACGAAGGCTCGAGCGATGCAGAGGCTGCCCGAGCTCAATCGGCTTAGCAGTCTCTTTAAGTACAAGTATTGTTCTGATTTCGTTCCCCCCGCTATAACACCCTCTCATTTCTCATTAATTTTTTGCTAATCTTTATTCTCTCCCCTCTCTCCTGAACTATTCGCGAGTCCCATATTCACATCTTCAATTTGTAATTATGAATATTGCTTTAGCATTCAATAATTGCTACATTGGATAATTGAATTTTATGAAAATTCCATGACGTGCGAGGAGATATCATGAAAAAAGTCGGTTTATGGATCTTGGCATTCCTCCTAACTCTATCCGCTGCAGTCTATCAACGATTGACCGGCCCGACCTATCCGCTCCGTGGAACTCTCACAATCGACGATACTGAGGTCGCTTACAGGCTTCCTCGCAGCCATGAGATCGGACCGGACTGCGAGATCAGCGTTGAAGTGCCGAATGAAGATATTTCTGCGTATTTACTCTACAAAAGGTATCCGACCGATGATGCCTGGGAAAAAATCCCCATGTCGAGACAGGAGAATCGACTCTTCGCAAACCTTCCCCAACAGCCCTCATCCGGAAAATTGGCCTACAGAGTGTATCTATCCCATAAAGACGAGGACAAGTCCTTGACCGGGGAAGAGCCTCTCATCCTTCGGTTCAAAGACTATGTGCCCCGGACGATCCTTTTTCCTCATGTTATTGTCATGTTTTTAGCCATGCTATTTTCGACAAGAGCTGGCCTCGAAGCACTGAATAAAAAAAGCAATCCACGAAAACTTGTCATTTGGACTGTTGGGCTTTTGTTCGTGGGGGGGCTGATATTGGGACCACTGGTTCAGAAATTCGCGTTTGGAGAGTTATGGACCGGATTCCCCTTTGGGTACGACCTGACTGACAACAAGACCCTTATTGCCTTTTTGGGCTGGATCGCAGCCCTTATCGCAGGCCGCAAAGGAAAACCTGCACGCGGATGGGTATTGGGAGCTTCGATCCTTTTGTTCATCGTCTATCTCATCCCCCATAGCCTCCTCGGTTCTCAGCTGGACTACTCCAAACTCGATCCGCCGGCACAATAAATAATAAACTGGGGCAGATACGAATCCCATAAATTAATTTTTTTGACTCAAAAAGCCAATCCTTCTTCGAAACAATTTACTTTACATTTCCTATAAATATTGTATAATTTATGAGATACTTTTAGATCGATCGAACAGAAATACAGAAAACACGATCCTGGAGGAAAAATGTTGAAAAAAAATTTTGTTACAGCCGGAATTTCCGTGCTTATAATATGTGCAAGTGTCTTTCTCTATCAATGTGGGTCCGACAGTAATCCGAACTCTCCCAGCACACCAGAGACGGATACGCCAATCGAAAATCCATCCTTTTCGCAGGACATCCAGTCTATCTTCAACACCAGCTGCGCAACGAGCGGATGCCATAACAGCGTGGCTGAGGCCGGTCTCAATCTTTTGCAAAGTGAAGCTTACTCTAATATCGTCAATGTGGACTCCACTCAAGTTCCAAGCAAAAAACGCGTACTTCCCAATGATGCTCAGAACAGCTACCTTGTGGAAAAAATCGAGGGCCGTCAGAGCGTAGGATCGAGAATGCCCTTGAATCGGAGCGCTCTGAGCAGCACTCAAATACAAAATATCAGGAATTGGATAAACCAAGGCGCGCAAAATAATTGATCGAACTCATTTTAGGAATTATGAGACAGACATCAAGTTTGACAATTCCCGCAAAATCACTTATTTAATAAAAATATGAGTGTCCTCACTCTTGGTCAGTTTCGATAAGTCTAAATTGGAGGAGAACGTGATGAGAAAAACCAATCTTACTGTGGCGCTATTCATTCTGACAGTCTGTATCGGTGCTTTTCTCTATCAGTGCGGGTCCGACAGCCCCAGTGAGCCGAGTCCTCCGGATGACGAAACGATCATTTCAGACCCTTCTTTTTCCCAACACATCCAGCCGATCTTTAACACCAATTGTGCGTTAGCTCTCTGTCATGTCAGTGGAAACATCACAGAACTCGACCTCTCTCAAGGTGCGGCCTACGCGAATATCGTCAATGTCGAATCCGGGCAGGATCCTTCCTTCAAGATCATCCTCCCCGGCAACTCCACAGATAGCTGGCTCGTGATGAAGATCGAGGGGCGACAGACCGTCGGCTTGAGGATGCCTCCCAGCGCCGATCCGCTGAGTGATGTCAAGATCCAAAACATCAAAAATTGGGTGGACCGAGGCGCCAAAGACAATTAATCCATTAGCACATCAGCCGGAGAATCCGTAATGAAAAATCAACGAAACAAAACTTTTCCGATATTCTTCGTATTAATAATTTTTGTTTTTTCATTAGGCTTTAAGAGGTCCGTTTACTCCGAAAATCAGACAACCCAAGTCTCCCAAATATTGGGAGAAAATTGTATTTCTGCCGGATGCCACAGCGGAAGATTTCCGGCGATGGAATTGAACCTCGAAAAAGATAGATTCCAAGAGTCCATCTTGAATATGCCGAGCCGGCAGCTTCCTGACCTCAGGCTTATCGATACAAGGAATCCAGAAGAAAGCTACCTCCTCATGAAAGTAAGGGGAGATGAGACAATTGCAGGAAAGCCTATGCCGTATCAAAAAGATGCCCTGAGCGATGAAGAAATAGAAGTTATCGAAGAATGGATCAGAAGCCTAGGGGAAATCGAAACATCGGAACAAATGGAGGCCCAAGAAGCCAAGGAACAGAAAAAAAGGCGATTCACAAAGCCGCCCTTTTGGGGAACACGACTGATGAATCTGCCCACAGATATGCCCATAGGCAACAAAGATTTTCTCTTCCGGATATCACACAGGTTCATTCCCGCAGTCAGCAGTGGCTACGACTCATTTTACGGCTTCGATGGACCGGCATCCATATATTTCAGTTTGGGATACGGCATTAACGACACGCTCAGCTTAACCCTGGGCAGGAGCAATTACTTAAAGGAATTCGAGCTCTCCCTCAAATGGGTGTTCCTCGAACAGGAAAAAGGGTCGCTGCCCCTGTCCGCCTTTCTTTATATCGGCGGAGGGCTTACGACACTCGGGCAAGAGGACAGAAGCACTTTCAGCTCAGAAAACACACGATTCATCGCCCAGATTGGCCTTACCTACCAGCTGAACAATTCATTTGCGATAATGGTCGTTC
>JASFEP010000301.1:0-5705 GCA_050124775.1 Candidatus Aminicenantota bacterium | reverse complement strand
GAGAAAGAGAAATTCGATCTCGGAATCTTTGTTTTTCCCCCAAACCCTTGCAGGAATAACCTTCGAGTCGTTCAGGACCAAAACATCACCTTTTTTGAGATAGTCGGGAAAATGATGGAATGTGAGATGAGAAATTTTACCCTTGTCGCGATCGAGAACCATCATCCGTGACGAATCTCTATGCGCAAGCGGAACCTGAGCGATCAGATCGCTGGGAAGGTCATAATCGAAATCGGACACTCGCATCTACGACAGCCTCGAGTCGTGACTAATATGGGCCAAATATCCGGCCTTTTTTATGTCGCCCCTTTTGTGTGAATGAAATATCGAAGGGGATCAATCCTATAGGAGTCCGTATTCTTCGAGGACTCGTTCTGTGGGTTCGCCTTTTTCATTCCACCCGCGAATGGCATAGTATTTCTGGACAAGGCCTTTAAAAAATTCCTTATTGAGGACCTTGTCGCGCATAAAACCGGCACAAGATTTATCCTTAAAGAATCGTTCCGGGAGAATGTCATCCTTGGAGGATCGTCCGTTCCTCAGGTTGTATCGTCTAGCCAGATGAGTCAGTTTCGCTCCGATCTGCATGAGGGACTGCGTTGTGTGATCGAACCCGGTTGCTGCGTTGAGCACGGGCACCAGTTCCTCCAGCCCGCTGGGAACAAAATCGCACACGATCATAGAGTTACGGATATTGACCGTGTCGAGTCCTGAAGCGACGGCCTGGGGAAGGTCCTCGATCGTAAAGTCGGGCCCCATCTCCAGTTCGTTGAGCCATAAGCGGGTATGGCTGCCGAAATCAGCCACAGACAGGGTGAGTCCCATGGACAGGGATCCCAGGGGATTTGTGCCTGACATTTCCATACCGAATATATTGATGGCGAATTCATCACTGCCCTGGCCGATCTTTTGGGAGGCGATCCTGGTCCCATCGGCAAAAATTTCGCCGACGTCCTGTTTGTAGGCCATTCTTTTCAGTAATTCTCTCTGGGCTTCAGCGTTTCCCCAGGTGAGTTCGATCCCGTGCCAGTGGTCGAGCAATCCTTTTTCATAACACTCCATCGCAAAAGAACAGGTCACGCCTGCGCTGATCGTATCGATCCCGAGGTCATCGCAGAGGATATTGGCCATAGCCAGATCTTTGCAATCCCCGATCTCGCATCCGGAGCCAAGGAAGGCGGACGTTTCGTATTCCGGGCCTTCGATCTCGTGGCCGTTCCAGGAGGCCATCTTCGAACAGCGGATGCCGCAGTTGAAACATCCCACGTCCTTCCAATTAAGCCTTTCGCGGCACGTTTCTGAGGAGATGTCTTCGAAATTATCGAAGGTACACTTCTGAAAATTTTTTGTCGGCAGGAATCCATATTCCTGGGCCTGACGGATCCACTTCATGGTTCCTTTCTGCCGGCGGTAAATTACGCCCTCGTTAGTCAGGATGTCTCGCGTGAGCTGTTTATTCAGCTCCATGAATTTGGCTTCGTAAGCGTACTTGATGGGTTCTTTGCCGTCGACCACAATCGCTTTGAGATTTTTCGAGCCCATGACGGCCCCTGTTCCTCCTCTTCCGTACTGTCTGTATTTGTCCACACCGATACAGGCAATTTTGACCAGGTTCTCTCCGGCGGGACCGATACAGGCAATCCTGGGATCGACTCCGGGATGGGATTCTAGAAGAGAGTCGTTTGTGTGAAAAATGCCCTTGCCCCAGAGCGCCGATGCATCCCTGATATCGACTCCATCTGGAGTGATGTGAAGATACACTGGTTTATCGGATTTTCCGGTGATGAAGACATAGTCATAACCGGCCGATTTGAGGCGGGGACCAAAACTCCCGCCGCAGTGGGAATCGTGGATGGATGAGGTCAAGGGCGACCGGGTCACGACACAGGTTCGGGCGCTCGTTTGGACCTTGGTTCCGGTAAAAGGTCCGTTGGAAAATATCAAAGGATTTTCAGGGCCGAGCGGATCCGGATTCGGAGCATATTGTTCTAGAAGCGCAAATCCCAGGCCCTTACCGCCGAGATAATTTTCGAGCAGTGATCGATTGACGGGCTGGATGTCGCTCCGTCCGGTTGATAGGTCGATGTTTAAACGCTTTCCTGTGTATGCCACACGATCCTCCTAGTACTTCATAGTATTTAGCGAGCTTACCGATTCATCATTTTTTTTCAAACCACTTCTTTTGTCAAGCCTATTCGGAATTATCGATCTGCTGACAACGAGATATTGAGTTTTCCTTTATGTGAAATTTTTAAATATAAGTTTGTTGGCATATTTTATGAATAATTCAAAATTAATGAAGCATTCACGAATTGAGATTGCTACAAAGGTTAGGCAGTGGCCCTTGAAGATGTAGTAAACTACTTCGAAATGGCTACAACGAAGGCTTTGCAGTGAGATCGATTCGCCCGTAGGGTAAAAGATGCTAACAATGAGATGTTGAGTTTTCCTTTATGTGAGATTTTTAAATATAAGTTTGTTGGCATATTTTATGAATAATTCAGTAGAATTAGCTCAATATTAACAGAAAGCCTTTATCATATACCTATATAGTTTTTGTAAGTGGAACTTATGCGGTATACTGATCGGTATAGTTGGAAGATGCGTCGGTTTGAATGATAACGAAAAAAAACAACGGATTCAGTGTCAAACATCTGAACAGATCATTGCTCGTCTTTTTTAAAAATGCTTTGCGTGTAGCCATTAAAAATCCCGGCCAGGCATGGGCCTTTGTGCGAACCCTCAGGTGGCTTAGACAGGCTGCGAAGAGGAGAAACCGTTGGAAGGCACAAGATGTCCCCGTCCCGCCTATCATTATCTTCAGCATCACCAATGAATGCAACCTCGAATGCAAGGGCTGTTATGCGAAGGCGCTGCATACTTCGGGCGAGAATAAATTGAATGATGAAGAGCTGGAAAGGATCGTCGGTGAGGCCAGCGAGCTCGGCGTATCCTTTTTTGTCGTGGCCGGGGGAGAGCCTTTTATGCGGCAGGTGCTGCTAGATATAACGGAGAAATACCCGGAGATGATCTTTTTGGTGTTCACGAATGGATTGCTCATCGATGATCGGATTCTGGGGAGGATGGCTGCGCAAAAAAACGTCATTCCTTTGGTAAGTCTTGAAGGTTATGAAAAGGACACAGATGGCCGAAGGGGTGAAGGCACATATGCGCTCGTCCTCGTACTCATGGAAAAGATGCGCCAGAGGAAAATGTTCTTTGGAGTGTCTTTGACCATTACCGAGCCAACCTTTGAAATGCTGACGAATAAATCTTATGTCGAACATCTGATAGACATTGGATGCAAATTCTTTCTGTATCTCGAATACACACCTATTTTGCTGGAGACAGAAAATTTGGTGATTACTCCAGAGCAGCGTGAGGAGCTTATGCGCCGCATGGTATATTACCGTAAAGGATTTCCCGCTCTTTTTATCGCCGTACCCGGAGATGAAGCGGCGGAAGGGGGATGCCTCTCTTCAGGGCGTGGGTTTGTACACATCAATGCCGAGGGAAATTTGGAGCCATGCCCGTATGCTCCTTTTTCTGATGTCAATCTGAAAAACAGTTCTTTGAAGGATGCGCTACAGTCCAAGTTGCTCAAAGAACTGCGCAAGCATCCTGAGGAGTTGCGCGTCGATCAGGGGGGATGTGTGCTCTGGAAGAAGCGCAAATGGGTACAATCCCTCCTAGATTCCGAAACCCATTGAGAATTATTAGGAGTCAGGTGTCTTCTTTTTCTTGAAGAGATCGCCTTGAGGGGAGGAGGCTTTGAACGCATATCCAAGGTGCTCGTAAGCTTTGGGGGTGGCTTTGCGGCCGCGGACTGTGCGTTCCAGGAATCCGATCCGCATTAGGAAGGGCTCATAGATGCTCTCGATTGTGTCTTTTTCTTCATCGATGGCGGCGGATATGGTGTTGATCCCCACCGGCCCTCCACCGAAATTTTCGATGATGGTCGCAAGGATCTTCCTGTCCACTTCATCCAGGCCCAGGGTGTCGACCTCCATCATGTCGAGGGCTTTTGTCGCCTCTTCGCCTGTTATCTTGCCCTCACCTTTGACGTCTGCATAATCCCTGACCCTCCGAAGCAATCTATTGGCCACCCGGGGAGTGCCTCGTGAACGGAGCGCGATCTGATGGGCTCCTTTGTTATTGATATCCACGTTGAGAATGGAAGCAGATCTTTTAATGATCTTCTCGAGGTCTTCCACACCGTAGTAGTCCAAGCGGTGGATGATGCCGAACCTGCCCCTGAGCGGTGCCGTTATCCTTCCTGCCCTGGTGGTTGCGCCTGCGAGCGTAAATTTTTTGAGCTGTAGTTTGTGGCTTCTTGCACTGGGGCCCTGCCCGATCAAAATGTCCAACCGGAAATCTTCCATGGCGGAATAGAGAATCTCTTCGACAGAGGGGTGCAACCGGTGGATCTCATCAATAAAAAGGACCTCCTTGGGCATCAAGTTGGTGAGGATCGCCGAAAGATCTCCGGTCCTTTCGATCACCGGCCCAGATGTGGGCTTTATCCCGACTCCCATCTCTTTGGCGATGAGGAAGGCCAGGCTCGTTTTTCCCAGCCCCGGAGGGCCGTAGAGGAGCACATGATCCAGGTGTTCGTCTCTCTTTTTTGCGGCCTCGATAAAGATATTGAGGTTGGATTTGATGGTATGTTGTCCGATAAATTCTTCAAAAGTCCTGGGCCTGAGATTGTCCTCGAACAGAAGATCCTCTTTGGTACGCACGGGATTGAGCACTGCGTCCATCTGTGTCCCTTTACTCAATATTGATCGCTCCTGTCGAGGTGTTCATTCTCGATTACCTAGTCTATCGACTCTGCCGACAATTTTCAAGATAATAGAAAAGGGGACAGGTGACTTTTTCCCTTTCACAAAAAAGTCACCTATCCCCTTTTTGTTTTTAGAGCTTGGCGAGTTGCTTGAGGCTTTCTCTGAGCAGGGTTTCAAAGCCGGCGTCTGTCGAATGGGTTTTTATAGTCTCATCCACGATCTTTTCGATCTCTTTTCTTTTAAATCCCATGTTCATGAGCGCAGAGATCAGGTCTTCCCGCTCCTGGAATCCTTCAGCCTGGAGGACCCTTTCCTTTTCGATCAGTTTTTCTTGGAGCTCCAGAGCGATGCGCATGGCTGTTTTTTTTCCTATGCCGGGGATGAGAGAGATGCGGGCGACATCACTTCGTCTAATCGCATCTTCGAGGTCCGAGGCCTCTATCCCGGAGAGGATGTTCAGGGCGATCTTCGGTCCGATACCCGAGATGCCGATGAGCTTTAAGAAAATTTCCTTCTCGTCCTCGGAAGAAAATCCATAGAGGGAAAGCGAGTTGTCCGTCATATGCGTGTATATGGAAAGTTCTGTATAATCACCGATGTTACCCAGAGTTAAATAGGTCGAAAGAGGGATCGATGCGCTGTAGCAGACGCCGTTGATGTCGATTACGGCCCGATTGGGTGATTTCTGGAACAGTTTGCCCTTTAAGTAAGCAATCATATCATTCTCTGCGAAGATAATAACCCACAAAAAAACAAAGTTCAATATCCATAACAGGAGGGCCTATTCAACGTATTGGGAATGGAAGGACCGGGTGTTGATGTGACAGAAAGCCACTGCCAGAGCATCGGCGGCGTCTGTCTCCAGCTTATCATCCTGGATCTCCAGGAGTGCTTTGGTCATCGTTATCATCTGGTTTTTAT
>JASFEP010000300.1:0-5707 GCA_050124775.1 Candidatus Aminicenantota bacterium | reverse complement strand
CGGCTCCACTCAAAAGACCCAAGAACAGTCAAGCTTTTCAGCCTGGCAAAGGAACTGGGCCTGGCAGGGAAGTACATCCGGATCGCGAGTGTCGTAGAAAAAATTCTTGCCGAACAGACAGGCCGCACCCTCCCCATCAATGTCGATGGTGCCATCGCTGCTGTCCTGTGTGATCTGGATATTCCCCCAGAGATCGGGAATGCGTTTTTTATAATCGCCCGAGTGCCTGGATTGGTGGCGCACGTCCATGAGGAAAAAATCCGGATGAAAACCATGAGAAAGATCCATCCGGAGGATCATGAGTATGACGGACCAAAAAAAAGGACGATATAAATGCAAAAAAAGCTTCTTTCACTGATGCCGGAGTTTCAATCCATCGCAGATGTCGATCTCAGGGAAAAAACCTTGAAGGTCTGGATCGCAGCCATGGAAAATAAGGGATGGACGGTCGAGGATCTACTCGATATGCCATTTACGCTTTTGATCGAACACACGCCCATCAATATTATCGAGCACACAAGAGCTGTGACTCTATGCTCTGTCCGGATCGCTGACGTGTTGCTGGAAGAATACAAAGACAGAATAGCCATAAACAGGGATATCCTCCTGTCAGGAGCATTGCTTCACGATGTGGGAAAATTGTTCGAATATGTTAAAAAGGGAAACCGTTTCGTGAAGAGCGAAGAGGGGAAACTCCTCCGTCATCCTATATCGGGGGCAGCGTTTGCATCTCGGTTCGCTATTCCCCAAAAGGTGCTCCACATCATTGCTGCCCATTCTAAAGAGGGGGATGGGGAACGAAGGACGGTCGAAGCCGTGATCGTCAACCACGCCGATTTTGTGAATTTTGAAGCACTGAAGGTATAAAAATTCCTTAGGAGGGATTTTGGGCCAGACATTCTCAGAAAAAATCCTCAGCCAGAAGGCTGGACAAACGGTCGGAGCGGGGGATGTCGTCACGGTCTCGCCTGATTTTATTCTGACGCATGATAACACCGCTGCCATAATAGAGGAGTTCCAAAAACTCGGTATTCAAAAAGTTCGCTGCCCGGAGAAAATGGTGATCGTTCTCGACCATGTTGTGCCTGCCTCCGCAGAAAAATACGCCCAGAACCATAAAAGCATCAGAGAATTCGTTGCAGCCCAGGGAATTTCCCATTTTTATGATATCCACAATGGTGTCTGTCATCAGGTCTTTTCCGAAGAGGGGTATGCGATACCCGGAACGTTGGTCGTGGGAGCTGATTCGCACACCACGAGTTATGGAGCTTTCGGTGCCTTTTCAGCCGGGATCGGCCGTTCGGAAGCAGCGTCTGTCTGGGCGACCGATGAGATCTGGCTTCGAGTGCCGGAGACCCTCAAGGTCGTTCTCGAGGGGCAGCTTCCTTTGGGCGTGTTTGCCAAAGATGTCATATTGAAAGTCATCGGGGATGAAGGTGCGGACAGAGCCAATTATAAAGCTGTAGAGTTTTCGGGCGGCGCTGTCAGAAGCCTGAGCATAGCCTCACGGTTGGTTCTTACCAACATGGCGGCAGAGATGGGAGCGAAGAATGGGTATTTTCTCCCGGATGAAAAGATTTTTGACTTTCTGAAAGATCGAGCGAAGGCGAGTTATTCCGCTGTATACTCTGATAGTGATGCCTGTTATGAAGACATCCTGGAATACGACCTCGCAGCTCTAGAACCTCTTGTTGCCTGTCCCCACACTGTGGACAATGTCAAGACTGTAACAGAACTGCAGGGAACTCCCTTTCACCAAGCCCTGATCGGCACATGCACCAACGGACGGCTCGAGGACCTCAAAGTCGCCGCCGACATCCTTCGGGGGAGGGTCATCGCTCCCTCTGTCAGGGTCCTGGTGATTCCAGCCTCGCGCACGGAGTATCTCAAGGCTCTGCATGATGGTATTCTAGAGGATCTTGTTCAGTCTGGATGTATCATACTCAATCCCGGATGCGGCCCCTGTCTTGGTGCCCATCAAGGGGTCCTAGCTCCAGGCGAAGTGGCCTTGAGCACAGCGAACCGGAATTTCAGAGGAAGAATGGGTAGCCGTGATTCTGAGATCTATCTCGCTTCTCCCGCCACCGTTGCCGCTTCTGTAATCCACGGAAAAATCACGGACCCGAGAGGATTCTTATGAACAAAGGACGCGCTTGGAAATATGGGGAAAACATCAACACCGATGTGATTTTTCCCGGGAAATACACTTATGCTGTGATGCCACCCGAAGAAATGGCAAGCCATGCTTTGGAGGATCTTGATCCCGAGTTTGCAAAAAACGTTAGGCCGGGGGATGTGATCGTAGCCGGAAAAAATTTCGGCTGTGGAAGCTCCCGTGAACAAGCTGCCACCTGCTTGAAATCTGCAGGGATCCGGGCTGTTATCGCCAAGTCGTTCGCTCGGATCTTTTTTCGCAACGCAATCAACCAGGGTCTGCCCGTTATCCAGTCTGTCGAAGCAGTCGAATCGATCCAGCAGGGAGATGAGATAGTTATAGATTTCGATGAGGGGAAAATTGCTGTGAGGGGAAAATACAGCATCTCTTTTCCCCCCTTGCCGGATTCCGTTCTGGGAATACTTGAAGCAGGGGGGCTGATCCCTTATACCAAGAAAAAATTATCGGTAAAAAGGAGTCCATGATGGCAAAATACAGGATCGCTGTGCTACCCGGAGATGGTGTTGGCAAAGAGGTTGTGGAAGCCGCAATGATCGTCCTGGAGCAGTTGGGACCGGATGCTGAATATATCTACGGAGATATCGGTTGGGAATTCTGGTGTCGGGAGGGGAATCCTCTTCCGGACCGCACGATTCAGATGCTCAAAGAGACGGATGCCTGCCTTTTTGGCGCGATCACGTCCAAACCGAAAGAGGATGCTCTCAAAGAGATCGATCCGGCACTAAGAAACTCCGGATACTCTTATTTCAGCCCGATCGTACGTTTACGGCAGGAGTTTGACCTTTATACCAATCTGAGGCCCTGCAAGGCCTATGCAGGAAATCCTCTCAACTACAGGGACGATATCGATCTGGTGATCTTCAGGGAAAACACTGAGGGGATGTATGCCGGAGTGGAATTTCATCCCCTCCCGGAAAGGATCAGAAAAGAACTTCTCATTCACCCCAAGATGAAAAAATTCGAGAGTGTGCCTCTAGAGGAGATCGCTCTCTCGACGAGGATCATGACTAAAAAAGCGTGCACACGGATTTTGAGGAGGGCCTTTGAATATGCACGCAGATTTAAGCGGAGATCCGTAACTATAGTCGAAAAGCCGAATGTTTTACGCGAAACAGGAGGCTTTATATTGGATATTGCCAGAACTATGTCCAAAGAATACCCCGATATCGAATTCTGGGAAGCCAATGTGGACGCCATGGCGATGTGGCTCGTAAAAAATCCACAGGACTATGATGTTCTTGTCGCTGAAAACCTGTTCGGAGATATCATTTCCGACCTCGGCGCCCAGCTTGTGGGAGGATTGGGATTCGCCCGTTCTGGAAACATCGGGGATGAGTATGCTGTTTTTGAGCCCACACACGGGTCCGCACCAAAATACGACGGCATGTACAAGGTCAATCCCACAGCCATGCTGTTGGCCACAAAAATGATGCTCGAGTGGCTCGGAGAGGAGGATAAGGCCGAGACACTTGAATCCGCTATCGCAAAGGTGATCGAAGAGGGAAAGGTCAGGACCTACGATTTGGGTGGGACTTCCACGACCCTGGATGTGGCCCGTGCTGTTGTGGGAAAACTGTAAAAACGGTAGATGAAGAACGAAATACAGAAAAGGATCATGCAGAATCGTGCTTTGATACAAAGAGTGCACTCAGAAATCCATGAACGGTAGCCCGCAATAACCGGCCAAAGGTTTGGAAAGTCGGGAATGGAACATATGTTTTAAAAGAGGTCAAGGATGGGAAAGACGATCATAGAGAAGATCATTCAAAGTCATACGGATGATGAGGTCAGGCCTGGACGGATTGTCTGGATGGACCTGGATATCCGAACGGCGCGGGATTTTGGCGGACCGAATGTAGTTAAGCACTATGAGAGAGAATACAGAAAAGAGCCCGTCGCAGACCCCGCCAAAACTTTTTTCACTTTCGACCTGTGTGTACCAGCGTCAACTTTAAAGTATGCCGACAATCAACAGATCTGCAGAGATTTTGCCAAACAATATGGGATCACGGTTTTTGATGTGGACAAAGGGATCGGATCCCATGTGCTCATGGAAGAGGGGTTGGCGAATGCGGGAAAAACGGTCGTAGGAACTGATAGCCACCTCAACATCCTCGGTGCTGTCGGATGTTTCGGCCAGGGAATGGGAGATGTGGATATCACATTCGCCTTCAAAACCGGAAAAACTTGGTTCGAAGTCCCGGAGTCGCTCAAGGTGACCATCAAAGGGGAGTTCGCTTGGCCTACATCGGCAAAAGATCTCACTCTGTTCATCCTGAAAAAATTGAAAACCGAGAAAGCGGCTTTAAAGTCCGTAGAGTTTTATGGGGATGCCGTGAAGAATCTTAAACTTTCCGGACGCATCACTTTGTGCAGTATGGTGACGGAAATGGCAGGTATAACCGGGTTTGTGCCCGAATATGAATCGCCCTTCGAGCAGGCGGTCCTGGATTTTTCAGGAAAGAAGATGATACCAGTCAGGAGGGATAGAAACGCCGAATATTCCGAAGAGGTCGAAATAGATGTCAGCGGCCTGCCACCTCAGGTCGCTGCGCCTTCCTTGCCCACGAATGTATTCAGTGTGTCCGAACTCACTGGAACAGAGATCCACTCGGGCTTTATCGGTTCGTGCACCAATGGTCGACTGGAGGATCTGCGACAGGCTGCGCGTGTATTGAAAGGGAAAAAAGTGAAAGAAAGCATTATGTTGAAAATTGTTCCCGCGACCCAAAAAGTCTATTCGGAACTGTTGCATGAAGGGTTGCTCGCGGACCTTTTTCGGAGCGGCGCTATTATCAGCAATCCGGGCTGTGGGGGGTGTGCCGAGGGGCATATTGGTCTAACCGGTCGGGGGGAGGTCCAGATCAGCACAGGAAACAGAAATTTCGCTGGCAAGCAGGGCAAGGGATCGACCTACCTGGCCAGCCCTGCCGTTGTTGCGGCTTCGTGTGTGCGTGGCGAGATCTGCAACCCGGAGGATCTTTAAGATGGAACGATCTAAATTGACAGGTAAAGTTTGGGCGCTGTCCGGCAAGGAAGGTCGTTTGATCGAAGATATAGATACAGACCAGATCTATCACAATGCCCATCTCCACATCACTGACCGGGCCCAAATGGGCCAGTATGCCTTCGGGAACTTGGAAGGCTGGAAGGATTTTCCGGCTAAAGCCCAAAGCGGCGATATGATTGTTGTGGGCCGGAATTTCGGTGCCGGATCTTCCCGACAGCAAGCTGTCGACTGTTTTCTCGCCCTGGGGATCGGTTTGATCATCGCCCCTTCCTTCGGGGCTATCTATTTTAGGAATGCAGTCAACTCGGGCTTTCCTGTGCTTAAGAGCCATGATGTCGAACGGCTCGTACAAGCGAAAAATCTAGAGACCGGAGATCGTATCACAGTGGACATTATATCGGGAGAGTGCAGGAACTTGACCAAAGATTTTTCCTTTGGTTCATCGCCCATGAGTAAGGTTCAGCACGATATATTTTTAGCTGGCGGGTTATTCCTTTATGGAAAAGGATCGAGATAAAGAC
>JASFEP010000299.1:0-5768 GCA_050124775.1 Candidatus Aminicenantota bacterium | reverse complement strand
CATCGATACGGTCGAGACCTTTCGAGATATGTTGTCCGGGATGCACGATACCTATCTGACGAATATCAGCAACCGTATGAACGAGATCATGAAAGTCCTGACGATCATTGCCACGATCTTTATTCCCATGACCTTTATTGCGGGAATCTATGGGATGAATTTCAAATTCATGCCTGAACTCGACTGGCGCTGGGGGTATTTTGTGGTCTGGGGAATGGTCCTGGCTATTGCCGTGCTGATGATCCTGTTCTTCAGGCGAAAAAAGTGGCTGTGATGTCTCCCCTGATGATTCATTCCATTGAGTTCAAAAAGAGGGAATATGAAAAAATCCTTTTTTTTGAAGGGTTTCCCCGCTTTTAAAACCACAGCGAATGATCTAAAATAATGATATATCAAATTTGAATAATGGGGAGATCGTTATGTTGATACCAAAATCTTTCTTTAAAGGAAAAATCAAAGTCATGATCGCGCTGAGCGCATTGTTTCTCTCGTGTGCCGGTCACCATTCCGTTTCTCTGACCCGGGAGCAGGCCACCGATCCTTATGAACAGGGCTTAGCTTTTCTCAAACAGTTCAAGTACGGCGAGGCCAAAGCCAGTTTTGACAAGGCGATCGCCAACAATCCCGAACACAAAAAAGCCTTCTACTACAGAGGAACGGCCAGAATAGAGCTGGACCAGATCGATTCGGCAATGGTCGACTTCGAAAAATCTCTCAAGCTGGATCAGAATTATGCCCTTGGGTATGTGGGAAAAGCCCAGGTTTACATAAAGAAAAAAGACTTTACCGAAGCTATGGAGCAAGTGTCTAAAGCACAAGAACTGGAGCCGAATAATCCCGAGGCCTTCTACCAGAAGGGCATAATCTATGGTTATCTGAAAAAAACTCAGGAAGGGATCGAATCCTTCAAGAAGTGTCTGGAGGTCAAACCGGATCATGCATACGCGCACTATCAGATCGGGCTCGCCTACTATCAGGCCAAGAGGCCCGATTTGACGCTCGTCCATCTGGAGCGGTTTCTCATACTGGCGCCCGATGCTCCTGAAGCCGAGCAGGTCCGCAGGCTTCTAAGCTCGCTGCGCAGATAAGCGAGAATTCTGTGCCGCTTAAAAGGCCTGCCCGATACTGAAATAGAAAACTGTTCTTTTCTCGTATTCGCGGGGGGCAAGATTGATTCCGTAATCCAGCCGGAGAAAGATCGCCGGAAGGTTTAGCCGCAAGCCGAATCCCGCTCCGGTACGGACATCCAGAGGATTGATATCCCCGAGGTTTTCATAAACATTTCCCATGTCGAAAAAGGCCACCCCCTCCAGCCATTTATAAAGAGGAAATCGCAGTTCTTGATTCATAACAATAAGGGCCTCTCCGCCAAGCGGGAGTTCCAAGAAGGGGATGTAGGGGCCCACTTTGTCCCTTTCAAATCCCCTGACAGAATTTGCCCCTCCTGCGAAGAATCGGCGACTATTCGGCGCCAGGATTTGATCGAAGGCATCGGCCAGACCGATTCTGTAATTCGATGCCCAGACAACTCGGTCAGAGATAGGCACAAAGAGGGAATACTGGCCAAAGAAGCTGATGTATTTGAGAGTTGTGTTGAGGAACTCAGGAGAATAGGTCAAACTGAGAGACAGGAAAGATCCATTTATGGCATTGAGCAAACTTGTCCGCGTGTCTCGTACCCAAAAGACTTGAAACTCGGGAAGAAAATATGTGAGATCGAATGGAAATGGATCGTCGGAATCCAAAGTGTAATTTCGGATGTTATTGATCCGGAAAAGATAGGAAAATGTCGAATGGCGAGTCACTGACAACTGTTGCTGGATCGACAATCCCCACAATTCCTCTTTGAAGTAAGCAATGGTTTCCTCTGTGTAGAAAAAAGAGTAGAGCGTATTGAATCTTTTTCCGAACAAGTAAGGGTCTTTGAGAGAGAAACGAAAATCCTTCTGGCGATCGTTCTGCCTGTAAAAGAATAAACCGTTGCTTCCCCTGCCCAGAATGTTGACCAGGTCTAGCTGACCGAATCCTTCCAGCTTTTCTTCGGAGCTGTAGCGCAGTCCATAACTCACCGCGAACCTTGGATCCTCCTGGACTTCGACCAAAACCTTTGGCCTCTCCCTCTGTCCTTCGATGTCCAGCCTGCGGATGTTCACACTCTTGAAGATCATCAGGTCATAAAGCTTTTTTTGGCTGGCGATCAGATCCCTCGTTCTCAGGATGCTGCCTTCTTTGAATGTGAGCTCTCTGCGTATGACATGTTCGGCAGTGCGTTGGTTTCCGCGGACTTCGATAGAGGATACGGAGTGGATTTCCCCTTCCTCGATGGTGTAGAGAAGGTCTATGTCTGCCTCACCGGATGCGGAAATCATCTGCGTATCGATTTTGACATCGTGGAAGCCGTTCGACCTGTAAAAGCTGTAGAGCATGTTGGAATCTGAGGCGAGATCAGTGGGGGAGAAAATCATCCCCTCCTTCAATCTCATGACATTCTTGAGATCGGCGGCTGTAAAAACGGAATTGCCGGTGACCTGGATGGAAGAAATGCGGCTTTGGACTCCCTCGTCGATGGGAAGAGTGATATCTATCAAATTTCTCGCACGATCGAAGAGAATTTCAGGGCGGCTGATAGCGGCGTTTTGATAACCGTATTCTGCAAAAAGAGCTTCGATCCGTAATTTTGCACGTTTGAAATCGGACAACAGCACCCACAGCCCTTTGCCTTTGGCTTTAGGAATCCCAGATATGGCCTTTTTAATGGCTTCCGGGGAGAGAGATCTCTCCCCCTTTATGGTAAAGTTTTCGATCCGGTATTTCGGTCCCCTGCTCGTAGAGAAAGTATAGACAGATTTTCCGCTGGCAGACCTTTTTGTATACGAGACCCGTGCATCGAGGCGACCTTTTCCGCTCAGATCACGCAGGATCTGTTTTTTTGCTTGGGAGACGGACATTTCCTCCGGTAACCTTCCATTCCATCTCTCGGTCACTTCTCTCTTCAGCCTTTTGCTGAGAGGGTCACCTTCGAAGGCAATAACCGCGGGGTTTTGGGGGGATATATTGAAAACGATTGTGATGGAGTCAGCATTATCCTGAAGGAGCAGCGGTTTTATGACCGCATTGATGTAATCACTGGATTTATAAAATGTCTCCAAAGCAGTGATCGTCTTGCGCAGGTCTTTATAACTGAATATCGATCCTTTTTTGAGCGATTCGGCTATGCGTCTGAGGCCATTTTCTGGGAAAATGAGATCCCCTTCGAAGTGTATGTCTTTTATTGTGAGCTGTCTGTATCTTGAGGAATGGAGCGCACCTGTCCCGCCGTCCGGGCTTCCCAGGAAAAAACGATGACCGAAGCTTCCCCCGTAGCTTCCGTCGTCTTTTGCAAAAGATTGGAGGACAAAATTGTTATTGAAGTTATAGTCCAGAATCCATGTCTGATACTGTGTGTTGCTAATATCTATCGAATATATGAGGTCCAGTGAGCGGAGCAATCCTTTGCGGAATGTGAACCTGGCTCCGGGGTCCGCTTCTGAGGCGATATTGATCGGCTGGATGGTGACCTCTTCGGCCCTGAGGAAATTTTTCACAAAAATCGTGAAGGGAGTCGCAAAAGGACTCAAGAAGTACAGCATCAGCTGGTCGCCGATGACACCAGCAGCGTCTTCCCGCAACCTCTCTGTGCCGTATCCTGTGATCAGAAGAGAAGCCAGTTCGATTTCCGTGCGATAGGGCGAAGAGCTGAGCCCGAATTCCAGGTTTGTGATCGTGCCGGATATTGTCAGGGTAACCTTTACATTTTCTTTTAAATGATGGACTTGAGTGTGTGCGGTGATGGATAATTCCCCTTCGAGCGGATCGGCATCCTGGAAACTCAGACTCGCTTGCTCAATCTCATATTCGTGATTTCCGAATACGAGCTGTCCGGTTTGTCTGCTTCGGACAAAACCGGAGAGCCGGGGTTCGAAAAAGGTTCCGCTGACTCGAATTCCGGCATCCATTTCCAAATCAGCCAGATTGTTTTCGATGATAAGCGCCTCGACTGTGGATAGGTTCATATCCAGATTCAGAGACCGCAGACTTGGCGGGATATCGCTGCGCAGTGCTCTGTGTTGCTTCCGGAGAGTGTTGATGAGCTGTCCTCCCGGATAGATGTCGGCATTGTAGTAGGACTGGAGGATTTTTATGTCGCCCCTTAGAATCCAGTTCTTCTCCTTTTTTTCCAGGACGAGAGTCCCATCGGAAATAGCCTGGAATCCTTCGGGATAGTTCAGCTGGACACCGGCGGTTTTGGCCTCGATTCGGGAGGATAGGATGGCAAATGAACGGTGTATGATTTTACCCTGAATATCCGTGGTTCCCCCGTTGACGATCCCTTTGAGAGAAAGCGAAACCGTCTCCCTATCCGGAAAGTCGAAGGTACCGTTGAAATTGGTGATCAGTATAGGTGGTTCTTCCATCTGAAATAAGCCATCCGATATTTTCCCGGTTCCATTTATAACCGGGCTTCGGAGGTTCCCCTGCAGGAATAGATCGAAGGCCAGGGTTCCTCCCAGGATAGTATCCTCTATGAGGGGGGATAGAACCGCTCCGTCCAGGGATGCGGAAACCTTGGCGTCTATTTTTGCTTCCGGTTGCAGGCTCAATTCACTCTCGGCCTGAAGGAATGATTGCCCCCCTGAAAGTTGCAACTTCTTGAGATGAAAGTTGCCGTTTCTCAAGGCGAAAAGGACTTTTTCCTCGTTGGACATCTTGAATTCGTCGAGAGAAAATTCCAGCCGTGTCAGCTCCCCTTCCATCTCAAGTCGCGATAATGAAGAAAAATCCCCTTGAAACCGCAAGGTGCCGTCCACTCTTCCTCCTATATAGGCGCTCAGTTGTTCCGAAAGGGTTTCAGCGAAAGGATCGAGGTAGAGTTCGTTCAGTGAGACCACGACCTCGTTCCTATCCGGGATCTGAGTCGGCGGCTCTCGGGGATTTTTTCCCGATAAAAGCGGCGACAAAAAGATCGTTCCTTTTGCGGAGACGTTCCCTCTGCCGATTCCGATAAAGAGATGGTCGAGGTGGAATACATTTTCCTTGATCTCTGATTTGAATGAGATGTTTTGGAGATCCATGGGAAAAAGAAGAGAAATAAACCGACCGTTTTTCATCTCCATGAAGGCGTTCAAAGCTGGCTCTGTCAAGGAGCCGGAAAGGCGTCCCTCGATATCTAGCACGCCTGAGGCCTCTGTTCCGGAGAAAATCGCTTCCAACAGGCGAAGGTCGAGGGATCCCTTGATCTGGATATTGCCGGCATGTTTTTCCGTGAGCGGAAAACTTCCCGATACAGTGAACTCAGTTTGAGGCCCTTGGATCGTAAAATCTTCAAGTACCAATTCTCGGTTTCGAATTCTTGCAAGGATCGGCTGCGGGGTTTGAATCGTAAAATCTTTGTAACGGAACGAACCGTTCTTTAAATTCATGGAAAACGTGGCGTTTGTCCAATCTCTCAACGGAATCGCGAAATTTGCGGTTGCAGAGATCTGGGAAGCGATGGGTGAGGGCAGGGGCTCCAATCCTGACCGCATGGCATGCCAGATGTCAATGGATTCTGTGTTGAATTGTCCCTCTATGAGATAAGGTTCCTCCAGTACGAGCTTTGCCGTTACAGAGGTCCGCCCGAGTGGCGTCTCCATTCGGATGTTGACCACCCGGCCGTCCGATACAGCCTTAAAGGTTAGAGATTCCACCCAGACACTCTGGGCCCTTATATTTTCCATGGACAGGTTTAG
>JASFEP010000298.1:0-5800 GCA_050124775.1 Candidatus Aminicenantota bacterium | reverse complement strand
AACACATGATTGAGAAACTTGATCGGTCCTTTGATGATTTTAGACAACAGCCAGGACACAAGCCAGCCCACACACAGGACAGCGATAAAGATCGTGACAAAACCCAAAAAATGGCAGAGGACTTGGCTCTCGATCCATCGCAAGTACAGCTGAGCGATATAGGGATAATAAACGATCGCCAGAACCAATCCCAATAGTACCGCAGCGAGACCGATGACCTGGCGCATCAATCCTTTAACGATCCCCAGTACCAGGCTTAAGACAAGTATGATGAACAACACGATATCCAGCCAGTTAAAGGTCATAATCCTCTCCTTTTCCTGAGTTCTTCCACCATCCAGTACGCCCCATTTTTCAGGAATCCGAAAGGGACCTGAGGTTTGATCCGGCCGTGAAAGTCGGAACCGGCGGTGGGGACGAGGCCGAGCTCCAAAGCCACTCCTTTATAATGATTGGCCATCGAATCATCATGGTAGGACGTGTACACTTCCAGACCCTGCAGGCCATGACTTTTGAGCGCTTTGAGATCCTCTTTCGTGGCGCGCGCGAAGGACGCTCCCGGATGCGCAAGAACTGGAACACCGCCGGTTTTAGGGGCCAGGCGGAGAACCTCTTCGAGGGCAACATTCTGCCGGGGAACGGAGGCCGGCTTGCCATCGGCAAAATAGTCCTTGTAGAACAGATAAGGAGCATAAATCCTGTTGGCATCGTCCAGGTATTTCTCCAAAAGCGGATCGGCATTTTTTTCGGCCTTTTGCAACAGCACATTCGCAATCGTGACTCCCAGGGGGGGATATGGCCCTGCCTCCTGGAGAACTTCTTCCCATTCGATGGAGAATCCGAGTTTCCGAAGCTTGTCCACTCGCTCTTCGGCCTCTATGAAACGGCGGTCTGCGACCTCCTTGATCAGCTTCTTCACAATGGCCTTCTCCCAATCGATGAAATAAAGCAAGAGGTGGAATTCTCGATCTGTGAAGAGTGTTGTCAGCTCGACACCCGGAATGACCTCCAGCCCCAGCTTTTGAGCCGCATTCAAAGCTTCAGGGTAGGCCGCGACACTGTCATGATCGGTGATCGAGATAGCGCGGAGTCCCTTTGTTTTGGCCAGATTCACGATTCGTGTGGGGGAAAAATCCCCATCGCTGCTCTTATCAGAATGGATGTGGAGATCGATAGCCGCTGACATCAGAGCTCATTTTTGTCCGTGAGCAGCCGATAGATCTCCATATACCTTTCAGACGTCTGTCTGATTATATCTGGGGGCAAAGGCGGTGGCGGCGATTGTTTATCCCAGTCCGTGCTATCCAGATACTCTCGGACGAATTGCTTGTCCAGGCTGGGTTGTGATCGGCCTGGCGTGTAGCTGGCGACCGGCCAGAACCGCGATGAATCCGGTGTAAAGATCTCGTCGACCAGGATGATCTCTCCGTCCAAAAGTCCGAACTCAAATTTTGTATCCGCGATGATGATTCCCTTGGATAGTGCATGAAGGGAAGCTTTCTGATAGAGTTCGACACTCATCTTTTTTATCTTTTGGGAGAGCTCTGCCCCTACTAATTTTTGCATCTCTTTGAACGAGATGTTTATATCGTGCCCTTCTTCGGCTTTGGTGGCGGGTGTGAAAATGACCTCCTCGAGTCTGTCACACTGTTTTAATCCTGGGGGGAGCTTGACACCACTCGTTTTTCCAGTCGCCTGGTAATCGCGCCATCCGGACCCTTCGAGATAACCCCTCACAACACACTCGACTGGAAGAACCTCCGTCTTTTTCACGAGCATGGACCTCTTTGCGATCAGCTCTTTAAACTTTTGCAATTCCTCAGGATAATCCCCGATGTCCGCGCTGATCATGTGATTGGGGCAGACGAGGGATGTGAATTCGAACCAAAATTTGGAGAGCTGGGTGAGTATTTTTCCCTTATCAGGGATCAGAGACGGAAGGACATAGTCGAATGCCGAGATCCTATCAGAGGCAACCACAAGAAGGTTGTTCCCGACTTCATACACTTCCCTCACCTTTCCCTTTTTATACAAAGGGAAACCCGGTAACACAATCTCAGAATAAGTGTTGTTCATAGTAGCCTTAGGATAAAAAAAAACCCTGCAAAAATCAACAAAGACCGATAAAGTTGATCATTCTTCCCGCACGATCTCCATCTCGGCGGTAGGAGAAAAAATCGGAGTCGCAGCGTGTACATCGATCGATTGAAAAAATGTTCTTTTCAGGAACTCCCTGGGCGAGGATCTGGGCTCGGTTCGCACGTCTGAGGTTCAACACATATTTTTTTTCTTTTAAGGGATGTCTGTCAAAAATTCCTTTTTCAAGGCCTTCATTCCTGAATTTCTCTCTCACATCTTCTCCAACTTCATAGCAGGCCTCGTCTATACAGGGCCCGAAGGCAAAATAAAGAGAAAGGGAATCGCTCCCATAATTCATCTCCATCGCCCGGATCGTTTTTGCGATGATTCTCTTGAGCGTTCCCCGCCATCCGCAATGGACAGCAGCCACAATCCTGATCTTCCTGTCTACGATGAACACAGGCAGACAGTCAGCTGTTTTTATGATCAGAAGGATGCGGGAGCGGTCTGTGACAATGGCATCCCCTTCCATTCTTTTCAGGGGCACCGTCGTGATGACACGGACGATATCCGAGTGAGTTTGCCTGAGGGACACACGGTGAAATCCAGCCAGATCTGGGTTCGATATAAGATCTTCTTCCGTCCCTTGTCGCGTGCCGAATCCGTGGACGAGAAAAGGAATTCGGTTGAACGCCTCTACAATCATGTATTTTTTCGGGAGATCGATCATCATGTCTTCCGCAGAGTATCATAACAAGACAGGAACAGAATTTCACCAAGTTTTGATGTCTGAAATCCAAAGAACCGTTATGACATGAATTTTCCTCGCACCCTTCAGTGACCCAATTGTGTGGATGAGAAAACCGTAAGAAGAGCAAGGGGAGTGCACATCTTCATAAAGGAGATATGAGGAAAACTCCCGAGTTTAAGCGAAGTTTCCTCGCTGGGGAAACTGAGCGTGATTTCGAACCCCCAACTGGGTCACATGGAGTCATTCATTACGAAATTGGGGATTCTTCCATTTTGATGTAACCGATCATAGCGCCAAAAGCCAACTTTGAGTATGCACGCTGTGTTTATGGTATAATCCTCGGAGATGATGGCAGAAAAGGGTTTTATGCCCCTTTACCTCCAGACGTATAGAGAAGGTCGGCTCGCGACTAAAATTGAGAAGGCCCAGAGGATGCTCGAGAACTGCTCCGTGTGCCCCCGAAACTGCGAAGTCGACAGAAGCAAAGGGGAAACGGGATTCTGCCGCGCAGGATTTTTGCCCAGAGTCTCTTCAGCCTCCCCTCATTTCGGCGAGGAACAACCGCTGGTCGGATTTCATGGATCGGGAACCATATTTCTCACGCACTGCAACTTGGGATGTTCGTTCTGCCAGAACTATTCCATCAGCCACTTGGACGAGGGCGAGGAGATCTCTATCGAGAGGTTGAGCCGCATGATGGTGGCCATGCAGTCGCTGGGCTGTCACAACATCAACTTTGTCAGTCCGACACACTATGTTCCTCAAATATTGGCTGCTCTTCCTGGTGCAATCGCCTTAGGTCTATCCGTTCCCCTGGTGTACAACACAGGCGGTTATGATTCTGTTGAAACACTCAGTCTGTTGGATGGAGTATTCGACATCTACATGCCGGACTTCAAATACAGCGATGAGTCAGTCGCAGAAACATACTCCCAAGCTCGGGACTATCCTGATGTGGCAAAAAGGGCGATCAAAGAGATGTTCCGACAGGTGGGCAACCTGGTGTTGGATGAGAGGGGGATCGCGCTGCGCGGAGTACTCGTCAGGCACCTCGTTCTCCCTTCTGGATTAGCAGGCACCGAAGAGGTGATGCGTTTTCTCGCCCGAGAGATATCTAAAGACACCTATGTCAACATCATGGCCCAGTACTATCCCTGTGGGGACATTTCCCCCGGTTCTCCCCTTTACAGAAGAATATCCAGGCATGAATACATCCGGGCCGTTGAGATCGCGAAGAGAGAGGGCATCACGCGGCTCGACTGATGCTAAACTCCGTATGATTCTATCCCTGATAACATTCATTCATTCGGCTGAGCTATACGTCCTAAGGATGTGCCAAAAAGAACATTTTTTCCAAAAGCGATCAAGGATAACGCAGAGAAAAAGAGGATCACAGCTAAGGGCATATAAGCCATACGCACCCCGAAAACTTGAGACATCCAGCCGAAGATTATGGGTCCTATCGCAAAACCCAGGTCGACAAAAGCAGTAAACAGACTCAACACCATTCCCTTTTCGTTGGTGGGGACCCCTTCCACAACAAATGCAGACAGGTGAGGATAGAGCACACCCGTCCCCAGACCCCAAACCAAACCAGAAAGAGAGAGGAGCCAATTGTCCCGGCTCAAATACAGAAGCATGGCCCCTCCCGAAAGGCAACAAAAGGCAGGAAAGAGAAGCCTTGAATCCCCCCAAAAAGTGATATGTTTGCCTCCGAAGATCCTGAGCAGAACAGCTGTCAAACCGAGAAAGGTGTAAAAATATCCTGCCCGCATGTTGGTACCGCCATGAGCGAGCAGTGGGACAAATGAGAGGCAGGAGCTCAATCCCACTTCAAAAATGAGAGCGAGTGAAGAAACGATAAGGATCCTTTTTTGAGCCAGGAGGCGAATGAATCCCTTCTTTTTTGAATCGGCTTCATGGACCAACCGGGGCATGGGACTCCGGATAAAAAAGACTCCAAAGAGAGGGATAGCTACAAAAATTGCAGCCACAAGAAAAAATTCAAAAAAACCATACTTTTGTATGATCACCTCAGCGATATAGGGAGCGACAAGGAGGGGGAGCAAAAATCCCGTGGACACCACTCCGATGGCATAGGTTCGAGCTTTTTCAGGAACAGCAAGAATAGTGATCAACAGAGCGGCCAGGACAAACATCGAAAAGCCTAGACCATGAAAGATCCTTATGATAACGATCACACCATCGATCTTATCCACGAAAACATAGCAGACAGAGACAACAAGCATCAGTCCGAGGCCAGCTACACACACTTTTTTTGGCTGGACACGACCCAAGAGCCAACCCGTGAGAGGCCTGGAAAGAAAGGCTGCTATGGAAAAGATCCCCACGATCAAGCCGATCTCTTGAGGCGATCCCCCGAGGTTTTCCAGGAACAGAGGAAGAAGGTTAAACACAGCCAAGGAAGAGAAGACCATAAGCACAAGAAAGTGCATGGAAAGAACGACCCGGGGAAGAGTTCTGTCCTCCAAAACAGAAATCGATTTCTTCATCGGGAAAAGGAATCAGTCCGTTTGTGTGGCGGCTTTGAAACAGAAATTGCGGTAGTGCTCGATGACGTCCTGTATGAGGTCTTCGTGGTTGAGCTTCAATATTTCCGAAGGAGTGGTATCCTTCATGAATCGCTCCTCGGTTTCCTGCATGGGACTGTGGATGTTTTTTCTCCCCCTGATTTGAAGCTTAAGTTGAAGCTCAAGGGAATTTTTTGGAAAAAGGATGGTGTAGAGAAAATTTTCGACCTTGGATTTGGGGAAATTGATCTGGAATGTGATCGATCTTCCCTTCTCTTTTTTAACTTTGGATGTTATCCTGTAGTTCTCGAGTTCCTCGCCGAGGATTTCAAAAGCGGGTTCAGCCACAAACTCACAAAACTGATCGAAATTTTTGATCGTGTCCTCTTTGCTTCTTTCGATAATCCTGTATCCTTCGAAAAAACTTGCCAGGTTCTTT
>JASFEP010000297.1:0-5851 GCA_050124775.1 Candidatus Aminicenantota bacterium | reverse complement strand
GTATTTTTTTGAAGCTAAAATCGCGGACTGCGGATCGTGCAAGAACACGTTCGCATACGCCAGCATGTTGTAACCGTTACCCTCACTCGGATCTAATTCGAGAATTTTCTCTGCCGACCTCTTGACGCTTTCAAAATTAAGCTCGCCCCAATTTGCTAGTAAATCCAGTAAATAGGCCTGCTTTTCATTGGGATATTTTTCTATTAATACATGTATGAGTTTTGAAGCTTCATGGTGTTCCATGTTGTAGAAAGCCATTCCGATATCGATGATCAGACGCTCCTTTTCTGTGGCCTTATGGGAAAATTTTTTAGCCAAGGACATTGTCGCTATGATGGGGGAGGGATCTATCAAAGGATCAAAAATGACGATACCCATCCTTCCCTGTACCCACGCCTTATAGGCATAAGCCATAGCAAAGGTGGGATCGATCTCTATCGCTCTGTCAAAATTCTCTTCAGCTTCCTGCCAACTCCATCTCCAGAATTTTTCGAGCCCCTTGTGATAATATTTATAGGCCTCCAGTGAACTTGTAGACACATCGGCGATCTTGAATTCCTGCTCGTCTTTTTCGGTGCTAAGGTGCATCATCGAAGCGATATCTGCAGTCAATTGATCGACCATGGCAAGAATACCTTGATCTGTTTGTTGACTCTCTGCCCGTGTGGAGTCGATGATAGTCCCGCTTCCGACATCCGTGAGGTTGGCGTCGATAATGACCTTATTTCCGATTTTCATAATGCTTCCCAGAAGCATGGATCGTACGCCTGCCCGGGAGGCGACCTCGGAGGCCGATTCTTTATCGATGTATTCGACATCCTGTTTGCCTATCTGTTTGAGAATATCGAAGAGTCTTTGGCTGCTGGTGACTTCGATTTCCTTATAGCGGCTCAGGTTTGTGGTGAGCATATCTACAAAAATCCTATCGAGATCGGCAATTCCGGAGCGGTTTTCGAAATACATAATGGCCAGCGAAGGTTTGCCGGAAGGCCCGGCTATGGGCGCCCTCTTTGCCCAAGGGCTCCAGATCAACAGACTGACCACAATCACGGCCAAAGCCAAGATTACCGGTATCAGATTCCTCTTTAAACCAAAGCTCACTGTGATCTCTTTGGAGGGAGTGGCTCTTTTTTTCGGCTCGATCCTTACCGTTGTCGACAATCCTCGTTCGAGCCGCTCCAGTTCGCCATGGAGATCCGTTGTGCTTTGATATCTATTTGCCTTTTCTTTTTGCAGGCATTTCAAGATCACCTGGCTGAGATCATCAGGGATCTGGGGGTTCAATTCTTGTGGATTTTTGGGAGGCTCTCCTTTGTGTTTCATGGCCACGGCCAAGGGGGTATCCCCTTCGAAGGGCAACTGGCCTGTGGCCATTTCATACAGAATCACACCAAAGGAATATATATCCGAGCGCTTATCGATATCTTTCCCCTCTGCTTGTTCGGGGCTCATGTACTCGGGTGTTCCTATCATCACTCCCGTTCCGGTGATCCCTTTTCCCTTGACCGTCCTGGCAATTCCGAAATCCATGATCTTGGCATCGCCTTGTTTATCCACCATGATGTTCGAGGGCTTCAGATCGCGATGGACGACCCCCAGTCGGTGGGCTTCGGATAGCCCCTCACATATGTGTTCGGCGATTTTTATCGCTGTGCCGATATCGAACTTGACTCTCCGGACAAGGCTCTTCAGGTCCTCACCGGGAACGTATTCCATCGTGATGTAGTGCTGACCCTTTTCTTCATCGAGATCGTACATCCTGCAGACGTTGCGGTGAGCGATTTTTCGAGCGGTCGTCAATTCGTTCCGGAACCGCTCTAGCGTGTTTTTATCGGCGGCAATCTCCGGCTTTATGAGCTTGAGGGCGATCTCTTCCTCGGCCTTGGTGTCTTCGACTCTATAGACTCTTCCCATTCCCCCTCTGCCGAGCTCTTCGATGATCTCGTAGCGGCCGGCAAAAAGAGTGCCCCGGACGAGTTTGTCTAAAGGAGCCTCTGCGGTCATGGTGGGGATAATTTTGTCCCCATCGGAAAGAGGTGCGGCACAGTTGCTGCAAAAGCGTGCGGTATCGGAATTTTCAGAATCGCATCGAGGACACTTTTTTGTCATTCGTTCCCCTTTAATCAGCAATACAAGGATATTTATTTCAAGGGAATGTGTCAAATGAAGAATACCCCATTTGATGCTGCAACATATAAAAGGTCATGTGCAGCTAATTCAGCCAGTTCTCCAAACGTAAATCATCTATGCGCTTGAGTTTATGTCCGATTTTGGACAGGGAATGTCTGGAAGCGGACAAAGGCACTGTTTTGAGAAATCCTCTTTGAGGAAAAAACACGGTCTCTGAATTGCGTACTGGAATGGCATGATCCTTGCATACCCTGTGGTATAGGATATCCTGTAGCACGGAGTAGAAAATGATAGAAAAAGCGCTCGTGGCCGCGTCCTCGAAACCCATCATTCTCTCGATCCTTCTGGGAGGCGAGGACTATGGCTATCAAATCATTCAGAGGGTCAAGGACATTTCGGGGGGAAGCCTCGAGTGGTCGGACAAGATGCTCTATCCGGTCCTTCACCGCATGGAAAAGGAAGGATTCCTGGTTAGCCGGTGGAAAATGTCCGATGGGGGGAGGCTTCGCCGTTATTACAAGATCACGGAAAAGGGGAGAAGGGAGCTCGATTCCGAGCGCCGCCAGTGGCGGTCGGTGACCGCGGCGCTCGCCAAATTGTGGAAACCTCTTCCGTCGCTGGATTGAGGCGGTCTATTTTTATTAGGGAGAAATGAATATGTTCGATCTCGAAAAGGCCATCCATGAGTGGAAAAAATCACTCTTTCGAAGTCAAAATATGGAGGAGGCCGATGTAGCCGAGCTCGAGTCCCATGTGAGGGATGAGATAGCCAGATATGTGAAGGAAGGACTCGATGAAGAAGCTTCCTTCCGGAGATCTGTTGAAGATCCTGCATCGGCCGAAGCGCTCGAAGCTGAGTATGCCAAAGTACGACGCCTGAGGATCGACCTGCCTCCATGGCATCCGGGGCGGTTATTGCCAGCGTTTGCCTTGAGCCATCTGAAGATCGCCGTCCGCAAGATGAGAGAGCAGAAAGCTTATTCGTTGATCAACACAATAGGTCTTGCCCTCGGTATGACTTGCTCCTTCTTGATCTTTTACTGGGTTCAGGACGAGCTCGGATACAATCGCTTTCATGAAAAAGCCGATCGGATTTTTTTAGTCAACAAGACGTATCAGATCGGCAGCGAATCGGAGTATAATTCGTCGACTCCCTTTCCTTTAGCACCTGCAGTCCGGGAGAATTTCGCCGAGGTCGTCGATGCAACCCGTTTCTACCGTATCAGAGGCCTCATCAGTTTCAGGGCTAAGGAAGAAAAGGAAGACAAAGTTTTTCACGAAAACCGTATATGCACGGTCGATCCGTCTTTTTTTAGAGTATTTAGCTTTCCTGCTGTCAAAGGGAACGCGGTTGCTGCGATGGAGGAACCGGATTCGATCGTCGTGACAGAAAGCATCGCCGCCAAGTATTTCGGGCCAGAGGATCCGATCGGAAAAAGTCTAACACTCGATCATGATAAGGACTTCATCGTCAGAGGAGTGGTCAAGGATATCCCGCAGAATTCCGATTTCCGCTTCGATCTTTTTGTTCCTCACTCCAGAATAGTCGATCCTAAAACTTTGGAGGATTGGGGCAATCACTATTCCATAACATTCGCTCTACTCCAGGACGATTCTTTCGTTTCAGAAGTGGAGAAAAAACTATCGGGTTTGATTCAGGAGAGACTTCCCGAAGAACAAATTTCCTTGGCCCTGCAGCCTCTCGGTGACATCCATCTGTATTCCGCGGATGGGAGCGAACAAGGTATGAAATTCGTCCGCGCCTTTTCCATAATTGCGGTCTTCATCTTGATCATCGCCTGCATCAACTACATCAATCTTTCGACCGCACGTTCCGAGAAACGAGCCAGGGAGGTCGGTTTGCGGAAAGTGGTCGGTGCGCGGAGAGTGCAGATCGCCTGGCAGTTTTTCGCAGAATCGGTGCTATTTACCTTGATCGCGTTAGCTGTCGCACTCTTACTGATCCAGATGCTCGAGGGAGTTTTTTATGACCTCACCGGGAAGTCCCTCGTTTTATTCGATTTCGAGCTGGGATTCATAATGGGGCTCCTCGCGATCACCGGCATCACGGGTATCGCCGCAGGCGTTTACCCGGCGATCGTGCTCTCTTCCTTCAAGCCGGTACGGGCGTTGCGCGAGAACCTCGACCGTCCCAAAGGGAAGGCATCCTTCCGGAAGACTCTGGTGGTCGTACAGGTTTCTCTGTCGATCATGCTGCTTATCGGCATGGGTGTTGTCGAAAAACAGCTGCATTACATCCGGACGAGAGACCTGGGTTTCGATAAGGAGAATGTCCTCTTTATGCGGATAGCCGGAGGCCTCGAAAAAAATTACGAGGCTTTCAGAAACGAAGTGCTCCAGAATCCTGATGTGGTCGCAGTCGCTCGGAGCTTTCAGATTCCAGGAGAGATGTCTGCCATCGTGAGGGGTCTTCGGTGGGAAGGCATGGAAGCTGGTGAAAGTGTCGCTTTTGGCGCTATCCCTGTCGATTATGACACTCTGGATCTTCTGGGTCTGAAGATTGTTCAAGGACGTAAGTTTTCAAGGGAGTTTCCTGCGGACGAATCCAATTTCATTCTCAATGAACATGCTATCCAGGTTATGGGTTTGGAGGATCCCGTCGGGAAACCCTTCTCTTTGGGAGAAGATTCCACTGGCGTGATCGTCGGAGTGGTCAAAGACTTCCACTCCATGCCTTTGAACTTTGGCATCGAGCCGGTGGTCCTTTGGATCGATACAAATTTTTACACCTTGGTCCTGGTCAAGATCAAGTCTGGCGGCCACAGTGGGGCTATCAGCGGTGTCGAAACGGCCTGGAAGAAGTATGCACAGGGATTCCCCTTCGAATATCATTTTCTCGACGAGCGTTTCGATCTTTATTACGGTTCGGAAATTCTGGCCGGGAAGATCTTCCGCTATTTCGTGCTGATCGCCATTTTCATTTCTTGCCTTGGCCTGCTGGGGCTATCGGCGTTCGTGGCCGAGCAAAAAACCAAAGAAATAGGAATCCGCAAGGCGCTCGGCGCCTCTGTGCCGCGAGTCGTTTTGCTTTTAACGAAGCAGTTCTTACTGTGGGTTCTTTTGGCCAACCTCATCGCCTGGCCCGTCGCCTACATTGCCATGCGGAATTGGCTCGACAATTACCCCTTCCGCACCAACCTCGGGTTGCCTCTGTTTCTGTTGGCTGCGGCAGTGGCGCTCGTTATCACCATGCTCACGGTGGGCTTCCAGGCAGTGAAGGCAGCTAGGGCCAATCCCGTCGACAGCCTGAGATACGAATAAGACAGTTGTGAAGCCGTTTTTTAATGTGCAGGCCGGTTCGCAATTCGAGTGAAAAAATATCAATTTCTCAAATCAGAGTCAATCAGATAGGCTGAGAGATTAAATGCTGCTCTGAAATCATTAAATTTGCGCCATTCAGATTTATCCAACGAACCTTAAACAGTGGCCCAAAGAGAACAACCCGCTGACTTGAACAGACTCTGGTGCTATGATATAAGATGAACAGTGGAAAAAACCCTTAAAGTCATCAAGGAACTCAAAGAAAAAAAGGTTTTGAAGGATTTTTCTATCGGGGGAGGAATTGCGAATTCTAAAGAAGTATGGACTTTATGATAAATATGTTCAATTTAAGGAAATGTATTTTGGCGCAAAATAAAGCTTTCGAGAAGATTATCAGGGAAAAAGAACAGAGAAGAAAAGAGCTGTCCGAATTGTCCTT
>JASFEP010000296.1:0-5853 GCA_050124775.1 Candidatus Aminicenantota bacterium | reverse complement strand
ATTGAGTTCGTAGAGCTTCATTTCCCTGGGATTCCCCGTTTCCACATCCCACCCCATCATTTCGTAGTAGTAGTCGAGGGCTCTCTCGAATTCCTGCTTATCCAGTTTCACACCTGTAAGTGCTCCGGTCTCGAGCGGTTCGAACAACCTCTCGGGAAGCATATCCTCTTTTCGGTCAAATCCCTCCCGTGCGTTGAACACACGCGCCAGTGTGGTCGTCCGCTCTCCGAGTTTCATCAGCTCGAACAGACTTGTTTCCCATCCTGTGGCACCGTTGACCATATCGACCATATGGTTCAATCGGAATAACCTTGCCGGACCGACCGTGAAAAAGCACATACACAATGTATTCAGGACCGAATAAATATGCTGATTGTAGACGAACCAGCGCGCTTTATAAGGAGTCAAACCTCTGGGTGGGACTCCTTTGAGAATGCCTATGGGGTAAAGATCGGGCACTGCCCACCTCCCCTCCTCGAAGGGCATATCGTGGGCGGCTTCGATATGGTCAGCTCCGGTGGGCGAGAGAGCGAAGGCAAATCCGATGTTGTTCTTCCCGCGGGGTTCATGCATGGCGAAACTCTGTTTTTTAACGGCACAGACAAACCTCTCTGCCCCGTTTCCGATGGATTTAGCTGCTCTGTAACTCCCTTCGGCCAACAATGCACCAAATCCCTCTTTGAAAGCGATCTTTTCGATCATTTTAAGTGCCGCATCTCCGTTGCCGAATCGCAGGTCGATCCCATCGGTATCCTCTTTTGTGAGGAGCCCATTCTCATAACACTCCATGGCAAAGGCAATGGTCATCCCACAATCTATGGAATCGAGGGTATATTTGTTGCACAACTCATTGGCTTTAGCGATGACTTCGATATCGTTCACCAGCATATTGGGCCCGAAGGCACCGGATGTCTCATACTGGGGCCCCCCGTAGACAGGATCGATGTCATACTTTCCTCCGGCAGCGATGGGCTTGCACCTCACCGGACAAGCGAAACACGTGTATTGTCCGTCAAAAACCGTTTCCTTGAGCTTCTCGAAAGTGACATCTTCCACCTTATCGAAAGCACCGCCATGGAAGTTGTGGGTGGGCAAAACACCGTCGGCATCCATATCTTCCATATCCCATGCTAAAGTGCCTCCGTAGCTCAATATCTCGCACACGGGATGATCTTTCCTGTTTTTGGCAAAAAAGGCGGAAAGCTCCTTAATTTTTTCCTTATCATGCAGTTCAACGGGGAGGGTGCCTCTTACAGCGACGGCCTTTATGTTCTTCGATCCCATCACCGCTCCCATTCCTGCTCTTCCGGCCGTGTGTCGGACATCATGAACGACGCAGGCATAAAGCACCTGATTTTCCCCTCCTTGTCCTATGGTGATCGTCTGGATCTTATCATCCCCCAATTCTTCACGGATCTTGTGTTGAGCATAACCCGCATCCTTACCCCAGAGTTCTGAGGCATCTTTGAACTCCACATTTCCATCGGATATCCAAAGATAGATCGGCTTTGGGGCTCGACCTTTGATCACGGCCGCATCGAATCCAGCACGCTTGAATTCCACGGAGAAGAATCCCCCGGCCTCAGCCTCACCGAATCCTTCGCTCAGAGGGGACTTCCCAGCGAGGGTGAAGCGGTTGGAACCCGGGATGGCTGCCCCGGTCAAGATCGAAGTTGTGATCACAAAGATATTCTCAGGTCCGAGGGAATCGACACCGCTCTCCATCTCCGTCAACAGGAAATAGGAAGCCATCGCGCTCCCCCCCATAAATGTCCTGTAGAAGTATTCACCCTTTTCTTCGACCTCATAGGACAGATCATTAAGGTTAATTTTTAATATTTTGCCATGGTATCCGGCTGCCATTGTTTACTCCCTCCTGTCAGCACTCCAATTCACTGTATCAAAGCAGAGAAAATGCAATTCTAACAGAGAACAAAAATCAATATTCCCTTTATCTTCCCAAAACCTCTTTAAGAGCGGTGAGGACTCGGCGGACATTTTCCTCTCGAGCCGTGTGCCCCATCAATCCGATCCTCCATATCTTGCCCGCAAGAGGGCCCAGGCCCGCACCGATCTCGATCTTGTATTCGGAAAGGAGCTTTTTTCTCCCCTCTGCATCATCGGCCCCTTCCGGAATATGGATGGAGTTCAACATCGGAAGCCTGTAATCCGGGTCGACCAGCATTTTGATCCCCATACCCTCAAGGCCTTTCACCAGCAGTGTGTGGTATTCGAGGTGTCTGTCGAAGACACTTTCTAACCCTTCTTCAACGATGAGATAGAGCGCCTGGTACAAACCATAGATCATGTTTATGGGAGCTGTGTGATGGTACACTCGTGTCTGCCCCTCCCAGTATTTTGTCAGCATAGACACATCCAGATACCAGTTGGGGACTTTTGTCCTGCGATTGAGGATTACATCCAGCGCTCTGTCGCTGAAAGACACAGGTGCCAGACCGGGTGGACAAGACAGACACTTTTGTGTCCCGCTGTAGAGAGCATCCACCCCCCAACCATCTGTTTCTACATTCGTCCCACCGAGGCTTGTCACTGTATCCAACAGATAGAGACTCTCCGTAGTTTTCAAAAGCTCTCCGATCTCCTCCGCAGGATTTCTTACACCCGTCGACGTTTCCGCATGGACAAGAGCGACGATCCTGTAGTCTTTTTTACTCAACTGTTCATTGACTTTTTCAGGAATGACAGGTGTCCCCCATTCAAACTCAAGGGCATCAACATCTGCCCCCAAACGAGACGCCACATCCTGCATCCGTTTCCCGAAAACTCCATTGATGAGGATAAGGACAGGATCGTCCCTCTCGATAAGATTTACGAAACAGGTTTCCATTCCTGCAGACCCGGTACCGGAGACGGGGATGGTCATCCTGTTCTCGGTTTTCATGACTTTCTGGAGCAGACGCTTCACATCATCCATAATGCGGATGAAATACGGATCCATGTGCCCTAGCGTCTTGCGACTCAGCGCTTCATAGACCGAATCATGGATACAGGAAGGACCTGGCCCCATTAAGAGGATCTCTTCAATTCCGTCAAGCGTATTTCTCATTTTATTATCTACTCCTATTCGATATTCCTCGCTTAAAATCATATCAACTTTTAAAGGAATTTGTAAAGGCATTTATCAATGCAAAACGCCATTTTTGCATTAATTTTACAGAATCTGTAGAATAAAGGTGACAGATTGTAAGTTAAGAATGAAAGCTTTTTCTTGACATAATGAGCAATTTGTTTAAACTTTTCAGTCTATCGATGATATTTGAACAAGGAGTTAGCCCATGGCTGAAATATTTGAAAAAGGTTTGTTTTCTCCAGAATTATTGGAGAAAATAAGAAACCGTTTTTTGTATGTAGATTGGGACCCGTACTCAGGCAAGCGGGTTTATCTGGAAGCGTCGGGAGGCTCTCTCCGGCTCAAGTCAGTGATGGAAACGATAGCGAAGGAAAGCGCACTTCCCGATGAGCTTTTCAGGTACAATCCTGGATCGGATTATGTGAATGCTGCCTTTGATAAGGGAATAGAGGATGTAAAGCTTTTTTTGGGCGCAAAATCCGGACATATCATGCCTGCCCACAGCGCGACTCATGCCATCTTTCGCGCTCTCAACGCTATCACTTCTCATATTCCGGGTTCGAACATCGTGACGACCGAGCTTGAACACCCGGCCGTTCGAAGCTCCACACAATACTTTGCCGAGATCACAAACAAGGAGTGGCGTGTCGCAAAACTCTCCCGAGAGACGAACGCTGTTCCTCCAGAATCGATCCTCGAGCTCGTGGACAAAGATACCTGTGTTCTGGCATTCCAGCAGGGCTCCAATCAGACTGGCTGCATCAACGATGTCAAAAGGATCATAACAGAGGCCAGGAAGATCAAACCCGATCTCTATGTCTTGGTCGATGCCGTTCAGTATGCCCCACATGGTCCCCTCGATGTGGAGGAGTATGGCGCTGATGCATACGCTTTCGGGCCTTACAAAGCTTACTGTGTCAAAGGGATCGGTTTTGCGCACATGTCGGACAGACTGGCCAACCTGCCGCACTGGAGACTTCTGGACAAGCCCATCACGAACTGGGTGCTGGGTTCGCCTGCACACATGATGTACGCCAGTTGGTCGGCGACCACGGATTACCTCTGTTGGCTCGGCAGCCATTTCACCGAATCATCGGAGAGACGGTCACAGATGATCGCCGCCAAAGACGCGATCCACGCTCATATGAAAGCTCTCCTCCACCGGGCGATGTTCGGCACAGAAGAGATCGAGGGTCTTTTCAAACTCAACCATGTCGATGTGGGCGGGATGCCCGATGATATCGGAAATCGCCTGTGTATTTTTTTATTCCGATTGGCGGGAATGGATGCCTCGACAGCGATCGCGCGCTACAACCAGGAGCAGGGCGTTCGACTGGCGGCGAGGATCATGGATGCTTACTCTGCAGTTCCACTGAAAGCCCTGGGTTGGGATAGTGCTGTACGCCTCTCGGCCGCACACTACAACACACCCGAAGAGATCGATATTTTTCTCAAAGCGACCAAAGCTCTGGCATCTGAACTTCCTGAGGATTCAACCGCTGTTTAGAGACCGTTTCCCGAACGGTCCGTCTGGTTGGAAGGGACATCCCTTCAATGTTTTGGAATCAGGGTCTAAGTTCCACGCCGCATGTTCAAAGGAAGAAAACTTCATTGGGATTGAACGCCTTATGAATGGATAGAGACGGTAGGCATCTCAATCAAGGATATCGGGTATCTGTGCGATAGCTTCCTTTGGATCGGCCAAAAGAGCCACAACCAGATTTGCCTGATGAGACGCAGCAATCCCCACTCTCGGCGCCATCAGACCCAATCCGGGTCCGGCTGAACTCTTGAGGTCTCCGACCAGAAAGATTCTGTCTCCCACTCTCCAGGTCTGAATACTATTGCTGTCGCCATATCCCGCCAATCCGGAAGCTCCCACAATGTAGATACTAGGAAAAGCTTCTCCAACAACCTCTAGGATCATAGCTTTGTCCTCGGCACGGTCGAAACATTCGACGACGACGTCGACATCACCGAATATCTCGGGGATGTTGGAACTGTCGAGCTTTATTTGATGTGTGATGAGGCGGACATAAGGATTAATGTCTCCGATTATCTTCGAAATGGCTTCTGTTTTCGCCATTCCGATCTGATCGACAAAATAAAACTGACGGTTCAGGTTGCTCGGTTCTACGACATCATAATCCACCAGAACCAATTCCCCCACACCCATTCTGGCCAGCGCGACGGCGACAGCAGAGCCAAGTCCACCCAATCCTGCGATCCCTACGGAGGCCTTCTTCATGCGCTGATGGACTCCTGGCGAATGACGGGCGACGAGCATTGCCTCCATTTCCCCTTTCTTGGGCCGCTCTCTCTTTCGCACGAGTACGACTTCATCCCCTTCTTCCAGAACATAATCCTCCGCGCTGGGGTAACCATTGACGATCAACAGATCTGCTCCTGGTTTTTCACGGTCGCGGAGTTGACCCACAGTCATATTTTTTTGGATCAAAACGCTGTGTTCGTTGAGCCATATCTCAATTGTCATCGTCCCTATCCCCTCTGATAAACGCAATCAGAAGACTTTCGGGAAAGTTCTCTCCCCTACCTATAGCTGCCTATAGATGGCGGAGAGGGTGGGATTCGAACCCACGATCCTGAATTCACAGGATAGCGGTTTTCGAGACCGCCGCCTTCAGCCACTCGGCCACCTCTCCGATTTGAATGATTCATAAAAGTTGCTGCCAAATTAACACTCATAAACCAATATTTCCATTTTATCTTTTGTTAGAGAAAAAATCTTTTAAGATCTTACC
>JASFEP010000295.1:0-5879 GCA_050124775.1 Candidatus Aminicenantota bacterium | reverse complement strand
AGTGTTCAATGGGTGTTTTGATGCCGTTATATGTAAAGGCCAATTGGCCTTCCTCCAGAAAAACATTGAGATCTCCATATCCAGGATGGGAATAAGCTCCGGTATACTCAATCAGCTCATGAGCGTGCACGGTCCCGCTTTTCCGCCGTGTGACCTTCTTCTCTTCGGCATCCTTCTCCATTTCTTTGCCCCTAGCGATCCTTTCAACTGTCTGGCCGATCCAGTCTTTAGTCTCGCTCTCAAGGAGCAAATCCATCGCATGCCGGATAAGCAACTCGGGAAGAGGGCTCCCGTTTTTGTTGGTCAGCGCCACGATCCCTACACCATCGTCGGGGAGCAAACAGACCATGGCCGAAAATCCGTCGATGTTGCCGCCGTGGCTGACGCGCCTGTGGCCTCTGTATGTATCGACAGACCATCCCAATCCATAATCTGAGGGTGTGATCTCAGCAGTTGTGGGGGTTTCGCCTGTCGTCATATGAGCCAAATGCATATCCTGGAGAGTTTGTGGATTGATGATTTGTTTGTCCTTATATTTTCCCTGGTTCAGATGTGCCAGCAGCCAGTGGCTCATCTCATTCACGCTGGAGTTGATAGAGCCTGCGGGGCCGATGTTCGTGATGTTCCTGAATGGAATCTGTTCGATCTTATCCTTGTACTCGCGATAGGGAAGTGCGTGATCGGCGTCTTCCTGAGAATCTTCCACAGAAAAGTTAGTCCGATTCATCTCTAGGGGATCCAGAATGCGAGCACGGACGGCCATCTCCCAAGTTTTTTCGGTGAGAGTTTCAATAAGGTAACCCGCTGTCAAAAACATCAAATTGTTGTACTGATATCTTTCCCGCAGGTCGGCGGTGGGTTTAAGGTATGCCAGGCGCCTCACGAATTCTTCGCGGGTGGCTGTGTAATTGTTGTACCACATGGCATCATGACGGGGAAGACCGGAACGGTGTGTCACCAAATCTCTCGGAGTTATACGTTCCGTGGCGGAGGGATCATAGAGCCGGAACCATGGGATATACTCGCGTACAGGGTTGGTCCACTCCATTTTTCCCTCATCGACGAGCGTTCCCATTGTGAAGGTTGTGAATGCTTTCGAAGCAGATCCGATTGCCATAAGAGTATCTGCGGTCATCGGCACTTTATTTTCCAGATTTCGGTAGCCAAATCCTTCAGCGAATATGACTTCGTCGTCCTTGACGATTGCGACAGCAACGCCTGGATTGTTCAAGCTCTCAAGTCCTCTCTCGACGATCTTATCAAAACCGGCTATCGCTTCTTTAGCCTTGACGACTGGACTGGCTTCGCGGCTGAGTGTGAACGGAAATGTCTGCTCATTCTGGGTGAAGTCTCCCGCTATTTTCGTTCCATCATCGCTGAACGTCCCCTTAAATGTCGGATCGCCTGGGACTTCAGAGATGGCAAAACTGACATCCTTGCCCGCCACATTGATATTTTTGAGCGTTAGGTCTTTGGCTTTCTGAGCAGGGATGGAGATATCTCCCTCCCAGATTCCTCCTTTGTCCATCCTGAAGTCAATGTTCACTTCCAGCGTCATCCCGGGGATGTCGATAGAACCTTCCCAGTGACCCTCCAGGCTCGGAACATCACTGGTCCCCCATAAGTGGGGGAAGAAAAGAACTAGAGTCCAAAATAGAGCACAACAAAGTGATGTCTTTCTCATGATAAAACCTCCTCTTTGAAAAGAACTGTATTTGTAACAGAAATACACTTAATCTTTCTCATACTTACGGATTTTGCATCACTTATGTTCAAATCCGCACTGTTCAAGACAAATATTTATATTCATCGGGAACAAAAATGTAAACAGTTTCGTCTGATTTATCGATGAATTTCCAAGTATTACTATATTCACAATCTAAATAAGATATCAAAACCATGGAGACGTTCATGAATGATGAAAATCAATTCATTAAGAAATGGATAAAAGTAGGGATTGTGGCTGGGTTTTTTGTGTCTGTCATCTATCCTCTGATCATTTTTGCACCTCTTCCTTTGCATATAACACTGGTCTTGGCAGCATCAGTTGGGCCTCTTCTTTCTATCTCCAGCATCGGACTCTATTCCTTCATTAAAATCCATCGCAAAACAGTTTCGCTTCAGATCGCAATCTTGTTCAACATAATAGCTGGAGCGATCTTTACTATGATGCTGATTGTCCAAATGGCCATCCGGAAGGGAATCAATGATGACATCGCTGATGCGGCGAATAGCAAAACCCCAGAATCGCTAGACTGGATTTTAAGAAGTGTCAACAATGTCCAATTAGGTTTGGATATCTCATGGGATATTTTCATCCTGGTCGGGACTGTTCTATTTGCTTTGAATATGTTGCGTCATCCCAGGCTAGGAAAAACCATTGGCCTTATTGGTGTGTTTATTGCCTGTATGACTATGGGTTTAAACCTGTATACATTTCCCACTCCACCCAGTGAAGCTGGATTGGTGGATTTGGGTCCATTTATCGGCCTCTGGTATCTGACTGTGACAATCGTGATCTTGCGTTCTTGGAAGTGGTTGGGATCTGCGTTGTCCGATCAAAAATAAGAGGGCACGTTATTTTCTTGGCTCCGGATATAGAGCACGATCACTCGGGTGACCATATAAATAATTCCTCCGGCCATGAGAAAAGAATAGATGATTAAAATTATCGAGTTTGCGACAGGAATTCTCCTGTTGGTGGCCTGCGGAAATAGAAGATCGAATACGGTTTTTCCGAAGAGGATGATCATCAGGCCGATGCCTATCGCAGACCTGTAAAGGTACTGCTTTGCGTTGAGCATGCTCATCGAATCCAGGGTGACCAACGGATAAAGCAGCCACGCAATACTGATCCAGATGAACACGATGAACGCAATTCCTGTGGCTTTTTTCGTTCCCATTGTTTTTCTATATTACAGGAAACAGATCGATAAGAAAAATTTCTTTCCAAATTTTTCTTGTTGGGTTAGACTAAAATAGGAATAAGGGTGGCATTATGAACATTTCAACGGTAGATTACATTTTTCTGCTCATTGCAATGGGCCTTTTAGTCGCCATGTTTTATCTTTACAGAAGGACAAAAAAGGCTATGAGGGCTAACATAAGGGAGATTCTCGAGGAATACAAGGAATTGAAGCAAATAGCTAGTAAGCTCCGCGAGGATTCCGAGAAATTTAAGGAGGAAGCGAGTGAGCCCTCCCGGAATCCTGAAAAAGGTCAAAAGGAAGTCGATGACTATAAGGATTACCAGTTGAGGGAATATATTTATGAAGTGCGCCAAAAAAACAAGGCTGACATCGAAAAGGCTATTAAAAAGCTTAAAGAAGAGATAGATAAGGATGTCGAACAAAAGTTGGATCAAGCGAAAGCAAAAGCGCAATCCACATCGCCAAAAAAAGGTCGAAAGGAAAAAGCTCAAAAAGTGAAGCGAACCAAAGAAATTCCGTCCCAAGAAATCGATTTAGACCTGAGTGATGAGCATCTCAACATCCTCTATAATCTGGCTGAAGAAACAGAGGAAGTCGCTCTGGGAGTATTATTCGATAACTATAAAAAGGTCTTTCCAGATAAAGAGCGAAGGGAGTTCCAGGTTATCGTGCGGGAGCTCATCGAGAATAACATGATCAGAGAATCCTACGCTGCGGCAGGAGATTTCTTTTTCACGGTCACGAACGAAGGACTTGTCTATATAAGAAAAAAGATGTAACCCAAGATTTGAAACCCATTTGGGTGTTATGGTTTTGTTCATTGTGGAGGGGGCATGAATAAAAAGATTGTGTTCGGATCGGCAGGAGTGGTGTGTCTCCTGATTATCATTTTTGTCTTTATTCAAGGTGGATCGAGTCTTTCTGTAGCATCGGCAGAAGTTAGCTACGGCGAGTTCGTCATTAAAATGATCGATGCCGGGGAAGTGTCTGCTGCTCATTCGGTGAGTATTTTTGGACCTCGAGTCCGAGGAAGGCTTCAAATAAACAAACTGATAAAGGACGGAACTTACGTCAAAGAGGGAGATATATTGGTCGAGTTCGATAAAGTGGAGAAACAACAAGAAATGCTGAAAGCGCTGTCGGATCTAAAAATCGCAGAGAATGAGATCGAAAAAAAAATGGCTGATATCGAAAGTCAGAAGAGGAACAATCAGATCGAACTGGATAATACGAAACTGGCTTATGATGAGGCCATGCTCGACCTCAAAAAAACGATCATGCTGGCCGAGATCGAACAGGAAAAGCTCAGGCTCAAGTATGAACAGGCTGAGAAAAAATATCAGGAGACGCTCAAAAAAATGGAATCCGAGAGCCAATCGAACCAAGCCGATCTCAATGTTCTCTATGAAAAAAAGGCCAAGTCCCAAGCGGACTATGACATGGCAAAAAAATCTTTGGATGATATGACGCTGCGGGCACCCAAAGACGGATTGGTCGTCTTGAAAGAGATATGGAAAGGCATGGGAATGAGTAAAGTCCAGGAAGGAGACCAGGTTTGGCCCGGATCCCAGATCCTTGAAATTCCGGATCTTTCGGCCATGCAGATCAAGATGCATTTGAATGAAGTCGATGTTTCCAATGTCAAACCCGATCAGGAGGCCCTTGTCCGCATCGATGCGTTCCCGGATCGCGTCTTCAAAGGAAAAGTGGACCGGGTCGCTTCCATGGCCACAAAGAAGGATTGGGACGCAAAAATCAAGACGTTTGAAACCATCGTTTCCCTGGGAGAAATGGATGATAGAATGAGACCAGGGATGACCTGTCAGGTGGATGTCATCATCCAAAGAATTCCGGATGTGATCTCTGTCCCGATCGAATCCGTGTTCGAAAGGGAAGGGAAAACGGTTGTCTATGTGATGGGAGGACGGTCTGCGAGAAAGACAGAGGTCGAGTTGGGACAAAGAAACACGACTCACATAATTGTCACAGATGGGTTGGCTGAGGGCGAGAGAATTGCCCTGAGAGATCCTTTTGCCGGACCCGAGGCAGAGGAAGTGGCAACGCCTCGCGAGAGGGCCGAGGAAAACGTTGCTTCCAGTTGAAATGTCCTTAGTATAAGACACTTCGGATCTATGCATTTTACAGAAATTTTCAGCATCGGTTTTGAAGGATTAAAAACGCATAGACTCCGGACTTTTCTGACCATGCTGGGGATCATTTTCGGAGTCGGGGCCGTGATCTCCATGCTGTCCATAGGAGAGGGTGCCAAGAGAGAAGCCCTCGAGATCATTAATCTTATGGGAGCGAAGAACATCATCATCCAGAACATCGAGTACGATGAAGATAAATTGGAGAAGGTTCGGGAGAAATCTCCAGGTCTTTGCCTTCGGGATTTCCAGGCATTAAGGGAAGGTGTACCATACATCCGCCATCTCTCGCCGCAAAGGTTGATCAAACCAGATTTTATCCGCTCCTTCGACGGGAAAAGCGAGGGGCGTGTTATCGGAACGGATCCAAGGTATCCGATAACTCTAAATCTATTGGTGGATAGAGGGCGCTTCTTTGACGACTATGACAATAGCCACCATGCCAATGTCTGTGTGGTCGGTCACAGGGTCAAAAGGGAGCTTTTTGCTTTTAGAGATCCCATCGGAGAACGCATAAAAATCAATGACAGATGGTTCGAAGTGATTGGGACAATCCTTAAAAAGGGTGTAACACGGGGCGAAATAGAGGGGATCGAGATCGAAAGCATTGCCACTGATATTTACATCCCTATCAACACTGCGCTGAAAAAATTCAAATTAAAGGAACATGAATCCCAGCTCAGTGAAATTGCAGTCACCATGGAGGATCCTGGTTACATCAGGGACGCAGCCGTGTACATCGATCGGCTTCTGTATCGCCTTCATAGGAATACGAGAGATTATAAAATTACCGTGCCCGAGG
>JASFEP010000294.1:0-5903 GCA_050124775.1 Candidatus Aminicenantota bacterium | reverse complement strand
ATGTTCCAGAGGGTGATGCACGGTCCGATCACCAATGACAGGGTCAATAACTTCAAAGATCTCAACAAAAGAGAGCTCGCCTATCTATTGCCTATCGTAGTTATGATGTTCTGGATGGGTGTGTACCCGCAGCCGTTCTTGAGAAAGATGGATGCATCCGTAGAAAAGCTCCTCGACCAGATCAACCAAAAAAAGACTCTTTTCACGGAAGTTCAAAAAGAGAATAAGCTCCTTTGGGATATAAAAGCGTTAGAGAGCAAAAGTGAAGACCATATAGATAAAGAAGAAGAGGCCATCCAATGAATAGTCTAAATGCGATGTTTCCCCTCCTCATTCTCGTTGCAGGTGCTCTTCTGGTCATTCTACTCGAGGTGTCTATCAAACGGGAAAATAAGTCCCATTTGGCATACATTACCATCATTTTCCTCGTAATCTGCGGCTTTTTTTGTATCCAATCTTGGGGAAAGGACTTTTCTTATTTCGGCAACCAGCTTTTTCTCGATAACTTCGCCCTTTTCTTTGCGTTTGTTTTGATCATTGCAACGATACTCGTGACTCTAATCTCCATGAAGTATATCTCCCTCCAGAACGCGAACATGGGAGAATATTATGCCCTGTTGCTCCTCGCTCTCTCCGGAATGTTGATCATGGTGTCTTCCAGCGACCTTATCGTGATCTTTTTAGGCTTGGAAATTCTATCCATGTCCAGTTATGCACTGGCAGGCCTCAAGCGAGGGGATCAAAAATCATCAGAAGCGGCCCTTAAATATTTTCTGCTCGGGAGTTTTGCCTCGGCCTTTCTCGTGTATGGATTGGCACTTCTTTATGGCGTCTCGAACTCCTCTAACATCGCTGCGATCATCAAGCATTTTCAAACAGAGTCCAGCTTGAGTCTTATGTCTTATGCAGGATTGGGATTTGTCATCGTCGGATTCGGCTTCAAGATCGCTGTCGTTCCATTCCATATGTGGACGCCTGATGTCTATCAAGGGGCACCCACGCCTATAACGGCCTTCTTTTCGATCGGGCCCAAAGCCGTCGGTTTTGCTGTTCTTGTGAGGTTGCTATATCCGTTCTGGGAGGTGGCCTTTAATTCAGAGGTCATATTCTCTCTTCTTTGGATCATCAGCGTTCTCACCATGATTATCGGAAATCTCATAGCTCTAAGGCAGACCAATATCAAGAGGATGCTGGCTTATTCTAGCATTGCCCATGCCGGGTATTTGATGGTGGCCATTCTATCGCGAGACAACAATAGCCTTTTGTTCTATTTCGTAGTTTATCTGTTCATGAATATCGGTGCATTTTCTGCCGTCATCGCTTTGGGGAAAAAGGATAAGGAATACCTCGAGCTCGACGATTATGCGGGAATCGGGTTTAAATACCCGTGGATTGGAGCCACCTTTGCGGTATTCCTGTTCTCGTTGGCAGGATTCCCTCCCACCGGCGGCTTTCTCGCAAAGTTCTATGTGTTTTCCGCCGCCGTGAGAGAAGGACTCGTGTCTCTCGTTGTGATCGGTGTTCTGGCAAGCCTTGTATCCGTATATTACTACTTGCGTGTCATTGTCTACATGTACATGCGGGAACCCACATATGAGGTGGATATCAATCTCGAAAATCCATCCTTGTTTTTAGTTCTTTTCCTCTGCCTTTATGGCGTCCTTCAGCTGGGCATATTCCCCGGAAATGTCCTTCTCATCATCAGGCAGGCTGTGAGCTCCATCGCATTCTTTTAATACGGATTGGGGACGGTTCTATTTTATCCAATAATAATTGAGGAATGGCTCATTATTCTGCAAAGGAAAAAAGCCCGTGCTCATTTTAAACAAATAAAGGGGACAGGCTACTTTTTACAGGGGCAATTAAAAAAGTAGCCTGTCCCCTTTTTGGAGAAGGAGGCCGGAGCGGGTCGTAAGCCGAATTCTGTTCGTGGGTGGTTATTTATCTAGCCTCTTGGTTGCCCAAGAGGTCGAGCGACCTACCCACCCTCGAGACGGGCCATCTCATTCAGGGCCAATTTGGTCTTGCACCGGATGGGGTTTACCGTGCTCCTGGTGTCACCACCAGAACGGTGAGCTCTTACCTCGCCTTTTCACCCTTACTCCTTCAAGGTATGAAACCGGAAGGAGCGGTGTGTTTTCTGTGGCACTTTCCTCCGATCGCTCGGAGTCGCTGTTAGCGACCATCCTGCCCTTTGGAGTTCGGACTTTCCTCCCCCTCTCCCCTCTGCTGGGAAGAAGGAGCAACCACCTCGCCCACTCCAGCCTTTATTTTTATGCCATATTGCTCGAGCTTTTTATAGAGGTTACTGCGTGGCGTATCGATCTCCCTAGCGGTCTGTGAGATGTTCCAGTTGTTCGCTTCGAGCTTGGAAAGGATGAACTCTTTTTCTGCGATATCTCTGAATTCCTTCAAGCTCTTGACCTTGCGGACATCGGGGAGAAAAACATCAACCTTGCCTCTGATCTGTTCAGGCAGATCTTTCCTCTCTATTATATCTCCCTCCGTCATGATGATCAATCGTTCAACCACGTTCTTCAGCTCACGAACATTCCCTTTCCAGGGAAATTTATTCATGGCGTCGATGGCGGATTCGGAGAACTTTTTCACTTTGAAGTTGTTCTCATCCGCAAAAACCATTGAAAAATATTCGATCAGTTGAGGAATATCTTCCTTTCTCTCTCGTAACGCCGGAGAATACAAGGGCACTACGTTGAGTCGAAAATAGAGGTCTTCCCTGAAATTCCCCGCTTCGATCTCCTTTTTTAGATCTTTATTCGTTGCGGCAATAATCCTCACATCCACTTTGTTGATCTTACTGGAGCCGACTTTTTGGACCTCACCCTCCTCAAGGACACGCAACACCTTTGCCTGTGTTTTCAAGCTCATGTCACCTATCTCATCCAAAAAAATCGTTCCTCCATCCGCAATCTCGAATTTCCCCAGCTTCTTCTCCGTCGCGCCGGTGAATGCACCTTTCATGTGGCCGAATAGCTCGCTCTCAATCAATTCTTCGGGAATGGCTGCACAATTCACCTGTACGAACGGTTCTTTGGCCCGTAAGCTGTGGCTATGGATCGCACGCGCGATCAACTCCTTGCCTGTACCGCTTTCTCCGTAAATGAGTACCGTTGCATTCGTCGGGGCGGTTTTCAAAATCTCCCTCCAGAGCTGTTTGACCAGATCGTGATCACCGATGAATTCCTGTCTCTTTTCGGCTTTCTTTCGCAGGTCCTGGCATTCCCGGATCAGCTTATTCTGGCTGAGCGCATTCCGAATGCTGAGAAGAACCCTCTCTCGATGAAGCGGCTTCTCGATAAAATCATAAGCGCCCAATTTGGTCGCCTCCACAGCTGTCTGGACCGTGCCGTGACCGGAGATCATGATGACTTCGGGAGAGTAAGGCTTTTTTTTGATCTCAGCAAGAACTTTCAGACCATCCATACCCGGAAGCTTGATATCCAGAAAGACAAGATCGAGTCCGATCGTTTCATCGATGACATCGAGAGCTTCCTCTCCGTCTGGCGCCTCTAAAAAGGTGTAGCCCTCATACTCCAGGATCATCTTGAGCGATCTTCGGATGTTCTCTTCATCATCGACGACTAAAATTTTTTCTCTTCGCTGCTTGGCCATAAGGCATTTTCCTCTTTCTTTTTACATGGGGATAATATAACACCTTTGCTGAAAATTCAATCTTCGCTCTGGCGGGAGCACTTCTTTAAAGATGTCGGTGAAAGTCATTTTCTCTTTGGGGCCTCAGAATCGGCATCCACCAAAGCTTGAACAGTGTCCTCAAAAACAGCCTCTCTTGTCAGAGCACAGGGGATATTGTAAGATGAAATGGATATGTGGAAGCCCGCAATATTGCTCTTACTCATCATTTGTATCGGGACTTTGGGCTACATTCTGATCGAGGGCATGACGGCTCTGGATTCCCTTTACATGGCGACAATCACTATTTTTACTGTGGGATTCCGTGAAGTCAAACCTCTATCTCCCTTCGGCCAATTCTTTACTATACTCATTATCTGTGGCGGGGTCGGGACTGCCATCTATGCTTTTACAAAAATCGGAGAGATCGTCTATGAGGGAGGAATCAACAAATTCTGGCGGAGTAGGCGTATGGAAAACAGGCTTAAAAAAATAAAAGATCACTACATTATCTGTGGATGCGGCCGAATGGGTCATATCGTCTGTGAGAGACTCGATGAAGAGAAGATTCCCTATGTCATTATTGACAGCAACGAGGAGACGATAGAGACTCTCAAGGAGACCTGTAATTGCATAGCCGTTATCGGCGACGCCAGCAACGAAGAGGTCCTGCTCGAGGCCGGCATCAAGAGAGCCAAAGCTGTGGCCGCTCTCCTCCCATCCGATGCCGACAACCTCTATCTCGTTCTCACGGTCCGGTTGCTCAATCCATCGATATTTATTCTATCCAAAGCATTGGAGGAAGAGGGCGAGAAGAAAATATTACAGATCGGCGCAAACAAAGTTGTCAGTCCGTACAAGCTCAGCGGACACAAACTCGCACAGGGACTGATCCGACCTACCCTGGTAGACTTCATTGACCTGATCATAAGACGTCAGGAACTTTCCTTGTCCATGGAAGAATTTGTCGTTAAGAAAAGCTCTAAAATCGCAAACCAGACGCTCATTGGATGTGATGTTCGAAAAAGAACGAATGTGATCGTCGTGGCATCTAAAAAGCCCGGTGAAAACATCGTATTTAATCCCATTCCGGATACACAGATCGGAACCGGGGATACACTGCTCGTGCTCGGCGATGAGCAGGGAATCTCGGAATTCGAAAATCTATACATACGAGAAAAAAAATGAGAAAACGAAAAAAGACGACGGATGATGCTTTTACGATCTTTCGATATGTATCGATTTTGATCCTTCTGATCACCTTTTTGAAATTCCCACTGTTCGGCCAGGAAAAGCCCGTTACAAAATCTTTCGAGCTCGAAAACGGAATGAAGGTATTTCTCTACGAACGACATTCCATACCTTTAGTCAACTGTGCCTTTGCGTTTAATATCGGCTCAAAAGACGAATCTGTTGAGACAAGCGGTCTCGTACATATCCTGGAACATTACATCCTGTTCAGGGGAACAGAACTTCGCACGGGTGAGGAGATCAGCCGGGATATAAGGGCACACGGGGCCTATGTCAACGCACACACAGAGTACGATTTATCCGTGTTCGAGATATCGCTTCCGTCCGAATATGCGGATTTTGCTCTCGCCAATCACAAGGAGATCCTGTTCAAGCTCAAGCTCACTCAAGAGGAGCTGGACGAAGAAAAGGAAGTGATCCTCGAAGAGCTCAATCAACTGCACGATGACCCTATGAAGTACGCTGCCTCATTGGCCTACCAAAATCTCTTTCCCGGACACCCTTACGAAAGGCCCATATACGGCAGACGTGAAGTCATCGAATCGGTGACTGTCGACAAACTGGAGGAATTCTACAAAAAGCATTTTGTTCCTTCCAACTGTGCATTGGCCATAGTGGGGGATTTTTCAATCTCTGAAATGGAGGAGAAGGTCAAGTCAACATTTGCTGAGATCCAGGGAGAAGCCTTCGTTTCGCCGGAGTATAAGATTGCGACCCCACTCAAAGATAAGCGCGAGATCGAAGAGGAAATGGATGTCAACATGGCCTACCTCGTTTTTGGATACAACGCTCCCGATTACAATGCTCCCGATCAATTTGCCGTCGATTTACTGGCGGAGATTCTGGGTCGTGGGATCAATCCGATGCTCTATCACCCCCTTATGGAGAGAAGAATTTATGTCAATTCCATCAACATGTCTTATATCGCGCATAAATATGGGGGAGCGATACTTATTTATTTTGTCATGGAGCCGAAGTACATCAAAACAGCGAAAAACAGG
>JASFEP010000293.1:0-5913 GCA_050124775.1 Candidatus Aminicenantota bacterium | reverse complement strand
CGAAGACCTCAGAGACATCGATTTCGATGCGGAGATTGGCCAGCCGGGCCAGTTCCCCTTCACCCGAGGGATCCATCCCTATATGTACCGCAAACGGCCCTGGACCATGCGCCAGTACTCGGGATTCGGAACCGCCAAAGAAACGAACGAGCGGTTCAAGTGGCTCCTGGACCATGGACAGACAGCCCTCAATGTGGCCTTCGACCTCCCGACCCAATTGGGACTGGATTCCGATGATCCCATGGCAGAAGAAGAGGTGGGCCGGGTCGGCATGGCGATCGATACACTCGAAGACCTGGAAGAAGCCTTTGCCGGCATCCCCATCGACCGTATCTCGACCTCGCTCACCATCAATCCCGTGGCCTCCGTTATGCTGGCCATGTATCTTGTGGTGGCCGAAAAACAGGGCATCCCCTGGGAAGAAGTGAGGGGAACGACCCAGAATGATATCCTCAAAGAGTATATCGGACGGGGAACGTGGATATTCCCGGCGGCACCCTCCATCCGCCTTATCGGAGATATGGTGGAATTCTGTTCGAAGCACGTCCCCAGATTCAATCCCTTCAGCGTATGTGGTTATCATATCCGGGAATCGGGTGCCACACCCGTGCAGGAGATGGCTTATGCCTTCGCAATCGCCATCGCTTATATCGAGGAAGTGCTCGGCCGTGGACTCGACATCGATAGTTTCGCGGGACGGATCGCCTTCAATTTCGACATCCACGGAAACCTGTGGGAGCAGGTGGCTAAATTCAGAGCCGGCCGGAGGCTTTGGGCGAAGATCGTGAAAGAGCGTTTCGGCGCCAAAAATCCTCGCTCTATGCTTTTGCGGATGATCGCCGGCGGCGGAGGAGGTGGTCTGACCGTCCAGCAGCCGGAGAATAACATCGTGCGAGGAGCTTACTATGCCTTGATCTCGGCACTCTCGGGCACACAGACCATGGCCCTCTGCTCCTATGATGAGGCCTACACCATCCCGTCTAAAAAAGCCGCGCTCATCAGTTTGAGGACCATGCAGATCCTCGCCGATGAGATGGGACTCACGGATACGGTCGACCCGCTGGGAGGCTCCTACTACATCGAATGGCTTACAAAAGAGATGGAACAAAAGATTGTCGAATGCATGAAACAGGTGGATGACTTCGGGGGGATGATCAAAGCCGTGGAATCAGGTTATATCCAGAGAGAGGTGAGCCGGCAGGCTTACATCCGAGAGAAAAGGATACAGTCTGGGGAGATCCCGAAGATCGGTGTCAACAAGTACGTGATGGATGAGGAGACGGCGGAGGTCGAGCTCCATCCCTTCAATCCAAAGGTCGCCGAAGAGCAGAAGAAAAAGCTCGATAGAATAAAGAACAAACGGAATGCCAAAGAAGTTGCTGAAGCGTTACAGAATCTGAAAGAGGCGGCTCAGTCCAAAGATAACGTGATGTCTCCTATTCTGAACGCAGTCAAGAGTTATGCAACCTTGGGTGAGATCTCCCGGATTTTTAAAGACGTTTTCGGCGAATTCAAAGAACCGGTAGGATTATGACCGAATACAGGATAGGGATCGATGTGGGGGGAACTTTTACCGATTTCCTCCTTACAGCGGAGGATGGAAGCTCCGAGATATTCAAGGTCCTCTCCACCCCCGAGGACCCTTCGGTCGGTCTTTTGAGGGGGCTTTCGGAGATGGCCGATGCAAAGGATGTATCCCTGAAGGCTTTTATAAAGAACGTAACGACCATTGTCCATGGAACCACGGTGACGACCAATGCGGTTTTGACCAGGAAGGGAGCCAAGACAGGGCTGCTTACGACCAAGGGCTTGCGAGATGCTCTGGAGATGCGCCGGGGAATCAGGGAGGAGCAGTACAACAACCGGTATACGAATGTCGAGCCGCTCGTCCCCAGGTATCTGCGATTCCCTGTCGAAGAAAGGCTTGATTATAGAGGCGATGTCCTTAAGGAGATCAGAGAGGCGGATGTTCGAGATGCCGTTCGGCTTTTCGAAAAAGAGGGTGTGGAAGCCGTTGCCGTATGTTTTATGAATTCCTTTGCCAACGGCTCTCATGAGACGGTTGCAGCAAGAATTATCGCTGAAAAAATGCCGGGTGCCTATCTGACAGTGTCCTCGGAATTCTTGCCAAGCATCCGTTTCTACGACCGCATTTCCACCACTGTGTTGAACTCTTATGTCGGTCCCATCCTGAGGAGTTATCTCACAAGCCTCATCCGAAAACTGAGGGATATCGGGTTTGAGGGAGTCCTTCTCATCATGCAGTCAAACGGGGGAGTGATCGCACCGGAAAGTGCGATCGAAAGTGCGGCTGTGACTTTGCTCTCAGGGCCTGCGGCGGGGCCTATGGCCGGAATCGAATACACATCCATCCAGGGCTATGACGATTGCATCACGATCGACATGGGAGGGACGAGTTTTGATGCGGCGCTCATCAAAGGAAAAACACCCCTCGTAACCACGGAAGGGGAGATCGACCGGTTGAGGATAGCCCTACCAATGCTGGGGATCAACACCATCGGCGCCGGTGGGGGCAGTATCGGATGGGTCGATGAGGGGGGATTGCTGCGCATGGGGCCACAGAGCGCAGGATCCAATCCGGGTCCGGCCTGTTATGGACTGGGTGGAGTGCTTCCCACCTGTACGGATGCGGACCTTGTCCTCGGGTATCTGGACAAGAATTTTTTTTCAGGCGGAAAAATTCCCCTCGATTTTGACCAGGCTGTAAAAACCATTGAAGCGAAGATCGCCGATCCACTGGGCATGGATGTGACCGAGGCAGCAGCAGGTATGTACCGGGTGATCAATGTCAACATGGCCTCTGGAGTGCGCGAAGTGAGTGTCAAGCGCGGAAATGACCCCAGAGAGTTTCCTCTCGTCGTCGCCGGCGGGGCAGGGCCCGTTCATGCCTGTATGATCGCCCAGGAGCTCGAGATCCCGGTCATGATCATCCCCAAAGAGTCCTCCATCTTTTGTGCGGCCGGTATGCTGATGTCCGACCTCAAGCATGATTTCGTACGGACCTATTCAACACCGCTTCACGATATGGATATCGATAAATTTCAATCGCTTTTTCATGAGATGGAGCGGGAAGCCACTGAGCTTCTTCGGTCCGAACACATCCCGGGCGATGCGATCCAGCATATCTATTCCCTGGATATGCGATATGTCAAGCAGTATCACGAAGTGAAGGTGGAAATTCCAAAGGAGACGATAGAGAAGGGGGATGTGCAATCCATAGGCCGGAGTTTCCACCCCGAACATAACAGGCTTTTCGGGTATTCTCTCGAAGAGGAAAAAACTCCTGTCGAGCTGATCAATCTGAGACTTTTGAGCGTGGGAACCACCAAAAAACCCAGGTTCAAACAGGAGGATTACGACGGGAAGAACCCGGAAAAGGCCTTGAAGAAAAGACGGAAGGCCTATCTGCCTTCAGAGGAACGATATGAGGACGTCCCTGTCTATGACGGACACAGGCTCAGGTTTGGGAATAAGGTGGAAGGCCCTGCACTCATCGAGCAGGTCAATACGACGACATTTGTCACACCCGAGTACAATGTCCTCTGTGACAGATACGGCAGCTACACCATGTATGTGAAATCCAAGGAAAATGAGATTGTTAATAAACTGGGGATCGGGAGCTGAAATGAAAATAGATAAGATCCTGGCATCGGTTTTTCAGAGGCGGTTCAAATCCATCACCGAAGAGATGAGCATTGTGATGACCAAAACCACACGATCCCCCATCCTGTGTGAAGCCAAGGATTTTGTCACAGGACTTTATGACGGAAAGGGCAAGATGCTCGAACAGACCGAAAACCTTCCCATACTTTCTTTCTCTTTAGGCCCCGTCTGTGAGTATATCGTCGATTATTTCGGTGATGAGATCTATCCGGGTGATGTTATCTTCCACAACGATGTCTTTTCCATGGGGAATCAGAACAACGATGTGGCTGTGTACAAGCCGATATTTTTCGAGAATCGATTGATCGCTTGGGCTGCGGCCAAGGGACACCAAGCCGATGTGGGCGGTGCCGTACCAGGAGGTTACAATCCAAAAGCGACAGAGGTGTTTCAGGAAACCCTTCGCATCCCTCCCATCAAAGTCTATGAAAAGGGAAAATTGCGAAAAGACGTGTGGGACCTGATCTTCGCCAATATCCGGTTCGATATTGTTGCTGCAGACATGCGCGCACAGATCGGCTCCTGTGTTGTGGGCGAGCGAGGGATTCTAAAACTTGCTGAGAAATATGGACTGGATGTGTTCGAATCCCACAAGGAATACCTTTTCGATTCGACGGAAAAGATGATGCGTGCGGAAATCAAGACCATTCCCAACGGCGAGTACAGGGGAGAGGCAACGGTCTATTACGATGGGAAAACACCCGGCTCTAAATACCAGATCAGAGTTAAGATCACGGTGGAGGATGAGGAGATCTTTTTTGATTATTCGGAGACTGACCCGCAGACCGATGGTTTTGTCAACGGGACTTACACGTCATCGGCCAGCGCCACGCTATTGACATTCCTCCAAATGGTCAATCCGGACATGCCCCATAATGACGGAATGGTGAGGCCTGTGCACATCATCATCCCCGAGGGAACGATCTTGAATGCCAGGTATCCGGCCGCTACGACCTTCGGCAATCACCTCTGCCCGCCCAATGCGGATGCCATCATCCGTGCCCTCTCTGAGGGGATACCGGAGAGAGTGACTGCGGGCTGGAACCAGCTTCTCTGCTATCTCACGAGCGGATTCGATACCAGAAAAAAAGCGAGCTATGTGGATATCGGTTTTCTGGGCTTAAAGGGAGGATCGGGAGCGACCTCCGGTGTCGATGGCTACGACCACATCGGCATGATCGACGCTTCAGGTGGTGTGCTTGATCAGGATTATGAGATGTTCGAGCAACAGACACCCCATCTCCTGCTGAAGCATGAATACTGGAAAGACTCCGCCGGAGCGGGACAATGGAGAGGAGGCTTGGGTGTCGAGACAGAGTTCAGGATCGGCGGGGAGAACACAAAAGTCGTGACCTTCGGTGACGGGGATGTCGAGCCTGCATTCGGCCTATATGGCGGTAAAAATTCGACGCTGAACAAGATCGAGCTTCGCTACCCCTCCGGTCGGACCTATCAGACAACAACTAAAGATTTAGTTGAAGATGTGCCCGAAGCGACGATACTCTTTCAACAGGCCGGCGGCGGAGGCGGATACGGCCCCCCTCATCTCAGAGATCCGGAACTCGTTTCCAAAGAAGTGAAGAACGGTATCATCAGCATAGAGTCTGCTGAAGAGGATTACGGAGTGGTCGCAGATCCGGAAACGTTCGAGTTGGATGCGGACGCCACCCGCAAACTGCGGGAGGGCTGATTTTATTTCATGCGAAAGAACCACTATGAAAGATAGGAATTTCGTTTTTGGGCTTGCTCCAAAACCTTCACCATTTTTCCTCAGTTCCCACCCGATAACATGCTGAACTAAGGATCTCACATCCAAAACGCCCCACTCTTCACGCCTCTTGGCATGACACAAAGGGCAGAATCCGCGTGTCTTGCAAGAAAACATAAGCAGGCGCTCTTCCCCATAGTCGGGACACCGGATGCGTGCAAATCCACACAGATGAAATAGAGATACCCTCCCAGTTCTATGGCTGAGGTCGCGAAATCCTCGACTACTTATTCGCGCTTTTTGTATCTTTTCTCACCCAATCCAGCAGCCTGTCGAGCAGAAGTTCGATCTCATCCAGATGATGGGCACATATTTCCTGCAATTCTTCCGGGCTAATTTCATGATAGAAATGGACCATCCGGTTTCGGTATCCCGCCATTTTCCTTAAAACATCGGCGTCTTTTTTGTGCAGGATTTTCCTCTCGAAAAGGCTCTTGGAAATTTCCTTGTATTCTGTGACG